>NZ_JOPI01000011.1:0-80985 GCF_002153695.1 Acetobacter sp. DsW_059 | reverse complement strand
ACGTTCCTCGCAGCCGTGCAGTTTGCCTCAGTCATCATCCTCCTTAACTGACGACACGCCGTAGGCGGGCCATTTTTATTATGCTTCTCAGAATTTAAAAATGATCAAATTTTCTGCATATGAAATAAGGGATAAATTTCTCTATCCCTTAACCTGACCTCAGCAACAACACACTAAAGCAAATAAAAAATATTACATATGCCGCGCCACAGCTGTATAACTCGTCTGCATTATCATAGATAATTAACGGATAACATGCCCTGGTACTAATGCCTTCTCCTGATCAGCATGAAAGAGACAAACACTCAGATCTGTCACCTGACAGGAGATAAGGACCGCCCGCGTGAATCCGTATAGCCATAAGCGTGATAGCAAGCCCCGGGCGTGGTGGCAGAGGCAACAACGCATTGCCAGACGTCCAGCGCACATTGCCATCTTCAACATTACTCCAGCCTGTCAGAGCAGTTTCTTTCAGGTGAGAGGTGAGTGTTGTCGTTTTCTCTCCCTCAATAAATATGACCTCGCCGATCAGAACGCCAAGCGTTCTGCGGTCATCAATGAAAGGACCAGCAACATCACACGGACGGCTGGCGTTTGAGACAATCCGGACCTCTTTAATATCAGAAGGAATCATAAACATGACATAACCATTATGCTCCCGAACCTGATATATTGCGCGCCCCGCGTCCGTAACCAGATGAAGATTACGTTCGTATGTCAGATACCCGACCTTCTTTGTCTGCAACGGAGAAGCATTTCTGATGGCACGTGCCTCAATCAAACGAAAAATCGGCTCGACTTCGTCACGTGAAACCGCTAACGGAGCCGCAGCGTCAGTTTCCCAGGCCAGATTATGAGAACCCCGGATAGAGACCACACTCTCCTGCCGGTTAAAAAAGTAACGGTTTCCGGTATCCAGGTAGCTTTCAGTCAGCACCCCATCAGCCATAATAACTGAATGATCCGCAGTTTCGATATGATAATAGTCATAGGATGTAATCGACATATCGTAGAAAACTGAACGATTATTCACCAGCATACGGGCAGGAATAAATCTGCCATTAAAAAACAGACAGTGCTCGGCTGTGATGAGCATATCTTTAAACGGTACGTTATCAGAAATTGCATTTTTGAGAATACGAACAGGATAACCTGCCTGATCGGGCAGAAGATGACGACGAATATTACACTGTGAGCGACCAGCCCAGGTCACATGACGTATTGTTTCAACACCGTCAACATAAGTAATAATTTCATCACCAATACGAAGATCTTCAACCTCTGCAAGACCATCCGGAGTTTTAATTAAACTACCGGCCAGAAAACAGGAATCACTGCCGTCAGATACTCCACCCACGACATAATAATTTGCACCGGCAACAATGGTAGATGAAATAGCTTGTCCACCTGATAAAATATTTAACGTATTACCAGACCCAACATAAGCGCTGACAAGTGTGCCACCGCCACTTACAGTGAAAGTATCAACTCCTCCATCACCTGATATTCCTGCGATAATAGAATCATGAACGGAAGTTCCCCCTGAGGATACGACACCACGGTCAGAGACAAGAATATTATCAGAAGAAAGCCCGCCACTACTAACAAAGGTATAACCATTGACGTTGATGGATTTTTCAAAAGTGCCACCGGATTGTATATAAACCCTGGGAACACTACCTGAAAGATAAGCTCCGGAAGCAACTGCTCCACTATCTACAGTTAAATTGCCGCCTGATATAATAATAGGACCGGTATATTTAATTGCTCCTGCCAGCGGAGTAGCATTACTTCCACCCCCTGTAGCTGATTCATAATATGTAGAACCATCAGCATCTTTTATAGCAACCCAGTTGCCACCCCTTACCACACTGGCACTATCTGGTGCTGCATATGTACTTGCTCCGGATCCTGTACCAATAGTCGTGAGAGGCGAAATCGCACTCAGAGTGCCTCCACTCTGAACATCGACCGGAGAATTTATAACTGAACCCTTCTGTGCTCTTAGTATTCCTCCCGAATCAACAAGTGTATTTCCGGCAATATATCCTCCCTGACTGACCAGAAGGATCATATTTGTCCCCGAAATTGTAGCTCCATCGACAGATCCGCCACTATTTACCCTGAAAGTATCTCCCCCTCCATCACCTGATAATCCTGAAATAATGAGATCATTAACTGAAGTTCCTCCGGAAGATACGACACCATTATCAGAGACAAGAATATTATCAGAAGAAAGACCACCATTACTTATATAAGTATAACCATTAACATTAGTGGAATTTTCTAAAATTCCTCCGGATAATATATAGATACTCTTGATTCCAGAAACATAAACTCCGGAAGCAACTGCTCCGCTATCAATCGTCAGATTGCCAGCAGATATAATAATAGGACCGGTATATTTACTTGCTCCTGCTATCGGAGTGGCATTACTTCCTGTTCCGTTTGCTGATTCATAATATGTAGAACCATCAGCATCTTTTATAGCAACCCAGTTACCGCCATTTACAATGCTGGCACCAGCCGGAGGAGAGTATTGTATTGCCATCGAATATATCCGCTTATATGTTTTTTAAAAACAAACAATATGATGCTGAATAAATATATTTATTTTTTATTAATATTATTCAATATTTGACGAGCGATGATCATATAAGCGAAACAGGTGATTCAAAAAATATCCTGATTTTTCATTAAAATAATGTAATTATGTTGTCACCTCTCATTCTGAAGCCATAACAAATGCGTGATTTTTCCCGACATCCTCTAAAGATTTTGCATTATACAAACAGCATTTTTCGACGTTTTTTGGATAGATAGCTCTTCTGCAGGCATAGCTATTTCCCACCAGAACTAAGTGGAAAAAACATCTTTCACTGACTTTATTCCGGTTTTCAACCATTTTTTGTTTCGGAAAAAACTTATATAACCAACTGATAAATAAAAATAATTATTAAAAAATCATAAAACCCCGATGAGGCAGAACCATATCAATATTCTCCATAAGTCTCAAAGCTTCACTTCTTCGCAGTCCCGCGAATACGTCCTCACACTCCACTTCCCTCAGATAAATTCTGCCCCGGCAACACACCAGAATATCATCGGGTGCAGGGATTGACGGAAAGAACAGCAACCTTTCAGAGATGATAAACGACGTGAGGGAGCAGACTTTTATGGCCTTGAAAAAACGGGCACTTCTTTTACCTGTTATTGCAACATCGGTTGCCTGTACGCCATTTATAACTGCACCCTGTGCTCTGGCCGATGACTACAGCGATCTGCTGGATATCCTTCAGCTTAAAGGTAGTCTGACTAAGCACGAACATGACACGCTTCTGGCTAAACATCTCAGCCGTACAGCCTCTGCTTCACATGCTGCTCCTGCACGTGCTGTGCAACGGCCTGTGCGTATTGCCAGTGCTACAACCGCCGAACGGCACTCCGTGCATACCGCACGCACTGTAAACTCAGGCTACGAAGCTGGAATTCGCTTTGACCCGGGCACGCCCGATGAAGCATCTGAGCGGGCAGAAATGGCCGCCAGCAGAGCAGAAACCAGCGCCCGCTCTGCGCAGGAGGCTATGCTCTCAACGAAAGATGCTCTGAACAGCAACAGTATTGTCCGTGTTGATAAATATGTTCCGGGAAAAGGTCTGACCTTCAAGGCTGGTCCAATCGATATTAATTTTTCCGGATTTGTAAACGGATTTTACACATATAACAGCCCGGCAGGGGGCAAACCGGTTGCTGGCGGGGTATCAACCGGCTCCAGTGGTTTTGATTCCTCTTCAGTGCGCAACGGCCTGCTCCCGGCAGGCTTTATCCTCAAACTCAGCACTACACAGTCTGGCATTGATATGTCTGCTGTTCTCGGTATGTATCCGGGTGTGGACAATGCTAAAAACGGGGCATTCAACGCCAATACAGGCGGCAGCCCGGTCGGTCTGGGCACTGCAGGCATTGATATGCGTCAGGTTTACGTGACCGTCGGAACAAAAGAGATCGGAACGTTTAAGTTCGGGCGCGATCTTGCTCTTTTCGGCAGTGACGCCATTCTGAACGATGCCACTCTGCTCAGCGTTGGCTCCACAGGCAGCAATTCCGCACCGGGCAACACATCCCTGGGGCGCATTGGCGTGGGCTACGTCTATGCAGACTGGATCCCGCAAATTTCTTATACCTCGCCAAAATATCATGGTCTGCAGGGATCACTCGGTGTCTTCCAGCCACTGGATGAATTCAATTATGCCGGAGATGATGCCTCTGGTCGCGCCCTCTCCGCCTCGTCTACTCAGCATTCCTCACCGATGGTACAGGGTAAAGGCACATATGATTTCACCATTGGCGGGGTCCAGACAAGAATCTGGGCCAGCTTCCTGCTTCAGCGCCAGCAGGCGCTCACCAGCCCGGACCTGGAGGCAGGCAGTCACCGCAGCGCTATGGTTGAAGCCGGAGAAATTGGCACCAAAATCACGTATAAAGGTTTTCAGGGTGTCGCTTACTACTATCGTGGCAGCGGACTGGGCACCACGGCCCTGTTCTTTGATGGCATCGCTGATAATGGCCGCAAGCGTGCCTCAGAGGGCTATTATGTACAGGCGATGTATAACTTTACCAAAAAATTTAAGCTCGTAGGCAGTTATGGCGTAAGTAACCTCTATCAGGCACCGGGTGAAAACAGCCCGCTTCTTGTCCGTCGCAATCAGTCTGAAGTTGGCGCTGCCTTCTATAGTCTGACTGACTGGCTGAACCTTGTGGCAGAATATACCCATACAGAGTCAGCAGCGCATGGCCCGAACAAAGAAAGTGACAACTCCGCATCCGGTGGTGTCATCCTGCTATTCTGAGAAAATTTATTCTATTGCGTTGCGTCAAGGCTTACGCAGCGCATCTCTTCCCTGCTCTTACGCTTCATCGCAAAATGATAAGTGTTTACTAAAAGCCAGATTTGCACATAAAAAACTGAATTAAAACCGGCATTACCAAATCACTTTATATAATAAGACACAGTGATAAACAGTTACCTTCCGCTCTGCTTCAGAAACAGAACGGAAGTAATGAACCACAACAAAAATTATCCAGCTGTTACTTTATAGTTATCTAATAAAATTTTGATCCGGATAGCTTCAGTTTTTTCACGTTCAAACTGTTAAAAATCAAAACCAAATCTGCCCCCCACAAAACGCGGATCCCCCGAAACAGCCGTAAGAGAAGTAGTCGCAATTGTGGAAACAACGGTAAGGTAGCGCCTTCCTGTCAGATTCGAAGCATAGGCTGTAACAAACCAGCGATTATTCAGTGGCCTGAACGTAACACTTGCCCCAAGCAGGAAATAGGAAGGAACAACATACAGGCCTGAACCACGAGGCTGCAGACTGTTTTGCTGAGTACGGTAGCTATAATTTACCTCAAAGTTCAGCTTATAATGCCGCCATAAAGGTAATGTATCGTACGATGCAGAACCGCTCAGAGTCAGTTTGGGCATTCCCATATCAGACCCGTTAAAGCTGGTAACATAAGAGGCATAACGTCCGGTTGAAGCATAGTGTGCCGCAACAGCCTGCTGGTCTACCTGCTGATAATCAGTATAAGTGCCACGCAGATACCCTATATTCTGAGAGAACGATAACCCCCGGATCGGATGTGCTGCAATATTGATTTCTGTCCCCCATGTTTTTGAATGAGGGACGTTCACATACATGCTGTACATCCCTGGAATACCCTCCTGCGTTGCCGCAGTTGGCACACCAGGAATAACAATACTGCCAAGCATCTGCTTGTCATGATACTGGTTATAAAACAATGTGCCATTAATACGAAGTTTGTGGTCAAAAAATTCAGTTTTTGCACCGGCTTCGTATGTCATAACCCATTCAGGCTTAAAAGGTTCAACCTGCACTTCAGAAACTGTCGTATTAGTAGCAAAGCCACCGGGTTTAACACCACGGGCCACAGACGCATAAACCAGAATATTACGGTTAAACTGATACGAAAGGCTCACCTTACCTGAAAACTGATTCGTTAAAGAACCATGCCTGGCATAAGAACGTGATGTTGTGCAGTTAACATACCCGCCACACTGTTTCAGCTGAGCAGCAGTGTTCTGAAAATAGTACTGATTAATAGTATCCCCGACAAGCTGACGGTCATCTGACTGGTGCTCCAGTGAGAACTGAAGATTAAGTTTTTTTGTAATGTCATAAGCCAGCGTTGCAAACTGACTAAAGTTCTGCTGTGGCTGATTATGCGATGTTTCTCTGAAATAACCGGTATAATCTGTCATATCAAACCAGTTAGCACCAAATGAACGTACACGGTTATAATACAGGCCAGCCAGCCAGTGAAAACGTCCTTTCAGCAGCGGCTTACCTTCAAGAATAACCTGTTGTGCAAATACGTTAGTATTACCTGCAAAATACGTATCACCTGACCTGTATTCGAGGGCATCACGGTCTACATATTCATGGCGCTGTTGCTGGCTAAAAGACGATAAAGTTTTAAGGTGTGCAAAACCGAAATCTCTGTTTCCTTTAAGAGCAATATTCCATGTTACATTATTAAATGATGGGATACTCTTTGGAGAAATTCCTACCAGGTTTGCAAATTTAGGATTCAGGCTCCATGACGTTGCATAAATATTACTGTCGCGCCCGGCATGAGCCGGGTTACTGAGATCCTCCAGCAGTGTCGAAGCCGTAGCATCCGACCGGTCCATGCTCCATGAACCAATCAGATCAATATTTGTTTTTGCATCAGGCTGCCATGCCAGACGACCGCGCAAAGCACCGACATTCGCGTTGCCTATTTTTTGCCCTGTATCACGGTTAAAACGAAATGCCCCGCCCTGTAATGTCTGCCCGGCAATGCGGTACTGCAGGTTAGATGTTATAGGACCTGAGATATAAGCCGTTGTTTTACTACGATAATACGACGCCAGATCCTCATTTACACCATAGTGAAATGTTTTTGTCGGTGCATTACTCTCAATTCTGACCTCCCCTCCCGTATCAGCCAGACCATGAGTAAAGCCAACCGGCCCTGCCTGAACCGCAACACTGCTGACATCAAACATCATGCCAGAACTCATAGAAGCAACAGGATACGCAACACCGTCAAAATATGTCATGACAGATGGCATATTATTTTGCGTATAATCCTGCATCCCGATACCGCGCAGATAAAAAGAAGGCGCACTTGAGCCCCCTTCTGACTGAATTGTCAGGTTAGGAACAAGCTGCTGCAAATCGAGAACATTGGTAACATGACGCTCCTGAAGCGTCTGTGCACTCAAAAACGTAGTCGACCCGGGCTCATGCTGCTCCCTGTTAAACTCAAATGTACGGGTATGAGCATGAACACTTACCTCCTCCTGCCCCGAAGCCCTGATTGTCCGTGGCCTGGCAGGTGCTGATGCTATACGCACAGAAGAACCTGACCTCGTACCGGGCCTTCCTGCTCCGGGGTAGTGATGAGCGTGACTGCTATGATGAGACAACGTGGCAGAAAGTGCCGCACTGCTGACCGATGGAGAAAAAACAGCAATTGCCGTCATAATATTTCGAAACGACAAGATCGGGGTGACCTTTCATAGTAACGGACCAGGCGGTTATCCGTGCGATGTTATGAGGGCCACGAAACGCTCCTTCAGTTACAGAAGGCTGCCAGTTCCGTAGATTTCATTTCGTATGCTTTCAACCTCCGAAAATCTTTTCTCGACATGAGAGCTGTAAGATTTCTGGAGCAAAGATAACAAATAGTTAAGGACGCACATCGGTGTGGCATAACTGTCAAAAACACCGGGGCTTTCAGTAATGCAGCGTAGCGTAACAACACGCTCTTCCTGCCATGAGGAAGCCGAGGGGTCTGTCAGCATGACAATTTTTCCACCATTTTTATGAAAATGGCTGATTATTTTACTGAGTGTGACCGTTCGACGACGAAGACCAACAACTAAAAGAACATCATCTGGTTGCTGATCAGTCAGATCAGTTGCCACATCTTCCCCAGGCGCTGGAATAAGACGTATATTCTGACGAAGTATAGCAAGCTGATTACGCAAATATAACGCAATAGCGTATGAGTTTCTAAAACCAATAATATAAACTTTTCCGGAATTTTTTATAATATCAGAAGATTTTTTAAGCATCTCTTCGGATATTTCCGTATAGGTCAGTGTCAGATTTTTCTTTTCCTGCTCTATATATGCCAGAAAGTCGGAGCTATGACCCTCTTTTCTGTTTTTTTCCCTGTAAACATCAAGCGGTGATCCTTTTACTGCACTATCACGTGCTTCGGTTCGTGCCTCCTGATAACTGACATAACCAAGCCGCCTGAAAAAGCGTGCGGCGGTTGAAGGGGAAACACCTGCCATCTCAGACAACTCTCCCCCGGTAAAGCCAGATATATTACCCTCCAGTTCAACAATCACTGCTGCCAGACGACGTTCGCCGGCACTCAGTTCATGCTGAACGCGGATAATGCGGTTTTCCAGGTCTGTTTGTTTTGTCATGCGATTCACTCCGACTCCCTTATGAAACACAAATGCCGTTTCGATTTCAATATGAAAAATATATTTCATATTTTTATTGACGCGGCTTTCTCCTTTGGTATCAGATAAAGCCAGTTAACGGTCATTGGGAATGCTGTAGCATGATTGCAGATTATTATATTTCTTCCCCCGGCAGGGCAGACCACACAGATATTGCGCCCCTGTTTCCGGCAGGGACTCAGGCTGTGGCCGAGAGCCTGAACATTATATCTGCGTGGCCAGGCTATAAATTTACCTCATTGCTTAACCTCAGCGGTGCAGCAAAACACATTGGCGTAGCTGAAGTTTATTACAAACAGGAAGCAGAACGATTCGGCCTGAACAGCTTTAAAGCTCTGGGGGGCGCTTATGCCGTATGCCGTGTGCTCATGCAGGCTATTGCCAGCAAAACAGGGACTTTCCCCCCGGTCAGTGACATTCTGGAAGGAAAATATAAAAATATTACAGAGCAGATCGTTGTTTGCTGTGCCACAGATGGCAACCATGGCCGATCTGTTGCCTGGGGGGCACAAAAACTTGGCTGCCGCAGCGTTATTTATATTCATGAAACAGTTTCTGAAAACCGGGGCAAAGCTATTGCGGCCTTCGGCGCTGAAGTTATTCGTACAAAAGGTAATTATGATGACGCCGTACGTTATGCCGGGCAACAGGCAGAACAAAACGGCTGGACGGTTGTTTCTGATACCTCATATGAGGGATACACCGAAATTCCCGGCTGGATTATGCAGGGTTATGGCGTCATAGCAGCAGAAACCATTGAACAGCTTAACGGCATACGTCCCACTCATGTGTTTTTGCAGGCCGGTGTAGGCGGTTTTGCCGCAGCCATACTCAGCTATCTGGCTGACTATTACGGGGCAGAGGCACCGCATGTCATTATCACAGAACCCTCAGAAGCAGCCTGTATTCTTAAAAGTGCAAGGGCCGGGCACTACGAAAGCGTAACCGGAGAGCTGGACACAATTATGGCTGGTCTCGCCTGTGGTGAGCCCTCTGGCATTGCGCTACCAGAACTTCTCGCCGGTTCATCTGCCTTTGTTGCTATTACAGATGAAAGCGTAAAAGAAGCCATGCGCGGCCTTGTCCGCGGCTATAACGGTGATGCTCTGGTAACAGCCGGTGAAAGTGGCGTTGCAGGCTTTGCCACTCTTCTTACCATTATGGCGGAACAGAGCGAGGCGGCTGAAAAACTGCGACAGGCGCTGACTCTGGGCCCGGATTCACGCGTTTTACTGATCGGCACCGAAGGCGATACCGACCCTGACTTATACCGTCATATTATCTCCGGTGCAGATCATGGATAAAAAAATACAGATAAACCATAGAAGATTCCTGTTAGACATCAGCTCATTCGGGCAGATTGGCGCACTGCCGGGCGGTGGTGTTGCACGTCTGGCCCTGACAGACAGCGACAGGCTCGGCCGCGACGAGCTGGTAAGCCGGATGAAAGCTCTTGGTCTGAGTGTAAGCATTGATAACGTTGGTAATATCTTCGGCACGCGCGCCGGGCGTTTATCCTCAACAGTAATGACCGGGTCACACATTGATACAGTTCTGACGGGTGGGCTGTATGATGGCACTTACGGCGTGCTTGCCGGCCTTGAGGTTATTGCCGCATTAAAC
Organism: Acetobacter sp. DsW_059; assembly: GCF_002153695.1. Taxonomy (NCBI): domain Bacteria; kingdom Pseudomonadati; phylum Pseudomonadota; class Alphaproteobacteria; order Acetobacterales; family Acetobacteraceae; genus Acetobacter; species Acetobacter sp. DsW_059. The sequence goes on along the minus strand of NZ_JOPI01000011.1, from coordinate 70,811 downwards.
GATGCCTGTATAAAAACAGAACACAGCATAACTGTTGCCTCTTTTACTAATGAAGAAGGGGCTCGTTTTCAGCCAGACATGCTGGGCAGCCTCGTGTTCGCGGGAGGAATGTCTGTAGAAACCGCCCGGGCAACAGCAGATAAATCCGGTATAACACTGGGTGATGAACTTGATCGGACAGGCTATACCGGTGCGGGTCGTGGCCCTGACCATATTATCAGTTACTATGAGCTCCATATTGAGCAGGGCCCTGTTCTCGAAAATGAGAATACTGATATCGGGGTTGTAACCGGGGTTCAGGGTATTTCATGGAGCCGCCTCACCTTCCGTGGTCGTTCATCACATGCGGGCACCACCCCCATGCACAGCCGGGCCGATTCAGGCCTCGCGGCTATGTCTCTTATTACCCGTCTGCACACTGCCTTAAAGGATATACCCGAACAACTTATCACCTGCGGGTCTTTTCAGGTACTGCCTGACCTTATCAATGTTGTTCCTCACATCACTACTCTGACTATTGACCTCAGAAACCCCGATGAACAAGCCCTTAAAACTGCTGAAAAAATACTTACAGAGCTGATCAGCGACACTGAAAAAGCTTTTAATATTTCAGTTGAAAAGGAAACTCTGGCACGCTTTGATCCCGTTTCGTTTAACGGAAAACTCATTAGCCAGATTGAAAAAATTGCCCACAATAACGGCTTTACAGCAAGGCGCCTGTGTTCAGGTGCAGGGCATGATGCACAAATGATAGCCCGCATCGCCCCTGCAGCCATGATCTTCGTACCAAGTGTAAACGGCTTAAGCCACAACATAGCAGAGCTGACATACCCCGACGACCTGTGCCGTGGCACACAGGTTTTAGCTGAAGCCATTCTTTCCGATGCGTTATAATATTGTCGCGATAAGGAGCCATAAATAATTATGAGCAGAGAAATTGTTATTGCTGCTGCCCAGATGGGGCCAAACCAGCGCGCAGACAGCCGCCGGAAAATAGTACAGCGTATGATCGCACTTATGGAGAAAGCTGCCCGATGTGGTGCTCAGCTGGTTGTCTATCCGGAACTGGCTCTGACTACATTTTTCCCACGCTGGTATATCAAAGATACTTCAGAAATAGATTCTTTTTTTGAAACAGAAATGCCCGGAGCCGATACGGCCCCTCTATTCACCCGTGCACGTGAACTTGGCATAGCTTTCTCTTTTGGTTTTGCCGAAAAAACAGAACAGGCTGGTGGAATTCATCACTTCAACACATCAGTACTGGTTGATAAAAATAGTAACATCATTCTGCGTTACAGAAAAATTCATATTCCAGGTCATAGTCAGTATGAAAGCTGGAGACCTTTCCAGCATCTGGAGAAATTCTATTTCAAACCAGGTACAGAGCCCTTTTCTACGGCAAGACTTTTTGACGCGGAGTTCTCGCTGGCCATCTGTAATGACCGCCGCTGGCCGGAAACCTACCGTGAAATGGCGCTGCGTGGTGCAGAAATTGCTCTTATTGGCTATAATACACCTATGCATTATGCCCCTATGCCTTCACATGACCACCTTCAGTCTTTTCATAACCATTTATGTATGCAGGCTGGTGCATACCAAAATGGTCTGTGGGTTATCGGAGTTGCCAAAGCGGGCCTGGAAGAAGGCTGCCAGCTTCTTGGGCAAACCTGTATTATTGCTCCTACAGGAGAAATTGCAGCTCAGGCCAGCTCAACTGATGACGAAGTCATTCTGGCACTATGCGATATTGATCGTGTCAAAGAAATTCGTGAAAATGTTTTTAATTTCAAACATCACAGAAGACCAGAAATGTATCCTCTTCTTTCCCGGACAAGCTGAACTGTTAAAAACACCCTGTATGGAGCTTCAGGACCGTGAATACCTCACCCTCTTTTGAGCGTTCCACACCGCAGACACTTTTATCTGAACATGAAGCTACAGGGCTGTATCGCCGGGTGGGGTTACGCGTGCTGCTGCTTATGGCTCTGACATATCTGATGGACAGCCTGGACAGGCTGAATATTGGCTATGCACAACACCAGATTTCAGAGCGAATTCACCTCTCTTTGCAGGATTATGGATTTATCGCCGGCATTTTTTTTGCAGGGTATGTGTTATTTGAAATCCCCGCCATATGGTTAATGGAACGTACAGGGGCGAGAAGAACCTTTGCCCGTATTACGTTTTTATGGGGGCTGACCTCAGCCAGTATGTGTTTTGTACATACTGCTTTTGAGTTTTCCGTTTTACGGTTTCTCCTGGGTGTATTTGAAGCTGGCTTTGCACCAGCCTGCCTGTTTTACTTTTCTTTATGGTACCCTGAAAAACGTATGGCCAGAGTTGTCTCCCTTGAGCAGAGTATGGGGCCGTTCGCAGGTATTATTGCCGGCCCTCTCTCAGGTTTTATTCTGGACAAAATGGACTACGCCGGCGGCATTGATGGCTGGAGATGGATGTTCTTCCTTGAAGGCCTTCCTTCCATTGCCCTGGCTGTAATTATTTACATGACACTGCCAGAAAGCCCACAGGAGGCAAAGTGGCTCACCAATAATGAAAAACAATACCTCACCCGGCATGCATCAGGTAACCATTATATCAGTCATAATGGCTTTAAGGATGTTCTGACTGACCGTCGTGTCTGGTTCCTCGGCCTATCTTTTTTATCTGTCATTTCAGGCATATACACAATCGGCTTCTGGCTACCTCATATTATCAGGCAAACAGGTGTTTCTGCTAACCTCACTATCGGCCTTCTTTCGGCTATCCCTTATATTTTTGCAGTACCGTTTATGTTGTTCTGGTCTGCCAGAGCAGATAAATGCAGGCGGAGAATACCCTGTGTTTTATACCCGTTAACCCTCTCCTCTCTTACTTTTCTGGCCTTCGGGTTTGCGGGCAGTACCAACACGATCTTTGCTATCAGTCTGATTACTCTTTCAACTATTACACTTTATGCTGCCTATACTGTTTTTCTCGCTATTCCCTCCGATATTCTAAAAGGAAAAGGCGCTGCCACAGGCTATGCCATCATCAATATGATGGGGCTTATGGGTGGTTTTCTCAGCCCTTATCTTATCTCACTGACAGAACATCTGACCGGGAGCATCTATTATGGTCTTATGCAGACAGGCGCTCTGATGTGCCTTGGGGCCCTGCTTCTTTATGCAGGCAACATAGAGAATACAAAAAACACCTGAAGAGCCCGACATACGGTATGATCACACGGCCCTGACAGACAGCCTCATCGATATCCCTATATCTGACACTCGTTCAGGAAACTGTCAGCTTTCACTGATATAACCACCGAAAGGTTACATAATTCAGCGAAAATTGATCACGGTTTAAACTCATGCCTGGTTGTTATCGGAAAGCAGCGAAAAAAAGGACGGGACAGTTACCTCGTGTTATACTCACCCTTCTCCTGCTTCCTGTCATATTTTCAGTGGCCCGGGCACAGGAGATAACATTTCCCCAGGCTGTTCAGATGGCCTGGCAAAGTGATCCCGATCATAATGAATTAAATACTAATTATCATTCTGCTACAGCGCGTGCTCATGCTGCAGGTTCGTGGTTTTCTGGCGGACCAACCATATCAGGTCAGTATTTTGACGATCATGCTATAGGCAGCAATGAAGGATATACCACCTATCAGGGTGGCATATCTGTGCCCTTATGGCTGCCAGGCCAGGGTACGGCTACAGTTAAAACTGCAAATGCAGAAGCTTTAACTGTAAAAGAACGGCTAAAAGTCGCACGTATGGCTGTCGCTATTAAAGTACTCGATAGTACTGCTGCTGTAATCAGCGCAAAACGACACTTCGCTATTGCCAGAACATTACAGTCTTCTCTTGAAAAGCTTCAGCTCTCAGTCAGCCGTGGTGTGCAGGCAGGCGAAATGACCAGCTCAGACCAGCAGGCCGTCATAGCTGAAGTTGCCAATGCCCAAAGCGAATGCTCTCTGGCCACCGAGCAGGTCGAAAATGCGACATCAGCTCTGGAGATTATACTCGGGCGCCCTGGTGTTCCAGACCTTCTTTCTTACGATGAAATATCAGTCGCTCATGCGCGGGCACTCCCCCTGAGCCTTCTGGAAAAAATGGACCCCCGGGTAAAAACAGCTGAACAAAATGTAAGAACCGCCAATGCCGGCATGCGCCTGGCACGTGCCTCGTTTATGCCTAACCCCGAAGTCGGCATAGGTGCTATTCACGAAAAACAATACGGCAGCCCATGGGATAACCGGGTAGGTGTAACTCTCTCCATCCCCTTACCCAGCACAGTCAGAAATATACCGATCGAAACTGAAGCCAGGAATAAAGTCGCCACTGCAATTAATCAGGAAGAGCAGATACACCGTCGCGTCAGACAGGAGCTGACACAGGTTTTCTCACATCTGAGGTCAACCGAAAACACATTTAAAAATACATTACTGGCTTCTGAGAACATGAATAAACGGGCTAATGACATGACCCGTGCCTGGCAGGCTGGCGAAGTTTCCCTCATTGAGCTCTTACGGGCAAAGACTGCCGCATACTCCGCACTACAAATGCGCAACCAGGCGGAAGTTTCCTGGCATGCCGCAATCATCAGAGCCATAATTGCAGCCGGAGAATTTGAATGAAAGCTCAGCACAGGCACATGAACCGGATGAAGCGCTTTCTTCTGTTGCTTATTGCTCTGAATACAGGCCTCTGTTCAGCATATGCAGCGGCTTCAGATACCGTAATTACCATGAGTGCCGCGGCACAGCGCAACGCAGACCTGGTCATTTCTGCTGTAAAAACCGGTACTCTGAACAATACGCTTGAAGCCATGGGCACCGTCACGGCAGAAGCAGGTCGTGTTGTGCGCATTCATCCTGCCGGCTCAGGCAAAGTACTCGACGTTCTGGTTGTTCCGGGTCAGCATGTAAAGAAAGGAGAGGTTCTGCTAACATATCAGGACCATTCTCTGCATTTACTCCATCTTGAAATCATCAAGGCTCAAGCTGCCCTGACAACAGCTCAGGCAGCGTATCAGAATGCCGCTGCTGCCTATAGCAGAGGTAAAAAGCTTGAAGGCGCTACGGTCACTGTGGGGGAAACAACACGACGTTTTGCCACGCTTAAAGCCGCAAAAGACGACGTAACAGCCAGACAGGCTGATGTAGAAGCTCTCAATCATCAGCTTGAAGAAGACTATAATTCAGTCACAGAGACGAACAAACCAAAAGAACCGGAAATTTCGCAGATTATTTCACCCGCTGCGGCAGAAGTACAGTCCGTTGCTGTCGGAGCGGCTGATGATATTTCTCCTGCAACAATGCTGGTCACTCTGGCCGACATGTCCTCAGTCTGGATCGTCTCAGACATCCTCCCGCATGATGCCGCAAGAGTGTCTGAAAATGGCATACAAACAACCGAGCTGCCATCAGAAACAGGAACAACTTTCCTGCCTTCAAAAATAACCTCAGCAGGTGACATAGCAGACCCGGCCACAGGTCTTGTCAGGGTTATCAGTCGTATACCAAACCCTGACGGACATCTGCGCCCGGGCATGTTTCTCAACACATATTTACCGCTCAGAAAAACAACAACCGGGGTCATTGTGCCCGAAAATGCTGTGCAGGATATTAACGGGGCCAGCGTCGTCTTTATACCAGCCGGTGCTGATCATTTCAGCCCGCGGGCGGTTCAGGTCGGCGCATCAGGTAACGGTCAGAAAGTCATTGTCTCCGGCCTTTCTGACGGAGAGAAAATAGTCACTCACGGCGCGTTTGCTCTTAAAGCAGTCATGCTGATGTCTGATACAGGCGACGGAGAGTAATAGCTTCATGATGGCTTTTTTATCCGCTCTCTACGGACGACGCTGGCTTGTGGCTACCTTTTTACTGCTGATTTTTATCGCAGGCTGCCTCATGGTGCGTGACCTGCCGGTCGAGGCTGTGCCGGATATCTCCCCTCAGCAGGTTCTTGTCACAGTTGTTGCGCCAGGTCTCGCCACCGAAGAAATTGAACAGCTTATTACCTTTCCGGTTGAGGCCAGCATGGCCGGTATTCCTGACATCACAGATCTTCGTTCGGTTTCCCGCTCTGGCGTATCAGTCGTCTATGTACAGTTTGCAGATAATACAGACATCAACCTCGACCGCACCCGTGTGGAAGAGCGTATTCAGCAGGCAAAAGAGCTTATCTCCGTTCCTGGCATCAGCATTAATATCGGTCCGCTGACAACTGGCCTTGGCGAGATTATGCAGTTGCAGATTAAGGGCGAAGGATATTCGCTTATGGACCTGAACCGCCTGATGACATGGACTGTTGCCCCTCAGCTTAAACTGGTGCCGGGCGTTGTCGATGTGAATATAAGCGGTGGCGCAGAACAGACTTTTCAGGTCACACTTAACCAGGCCCGCCTGCTGGCACTTGGCGTGTCCGCCGGAGATGTTTTTCGTGCAGTGGATGGCAATAATGCTGCCTCTGGCGGAGGCTGGATTGAACATGGAGCAGAACAGCAGATTATTGCAGGACGCGGCCTGATCAGCTCTCTTGATGATTTTGCGTCAGTTCCGGTCCGGACAAATGCTGATGGTTCAGCTATTTTTCTGCGTGATATCGGGCAGGTTTCTATGGGACCAAGAACACGCCTTGGCGCTATGACACGTGATGGCCAGGGAGAGATTGTTACCGGTGTGGTGATGATGCAAAAGGGAGCAGGCTCAAACGCAACGCTTGCTGCTATTCATGCTGCCTTACCTGCTATTCGTCAGTCTCTCCCTCATGGTGTGACGCTCGAACCTTATTATGTGCGCTCTGCTCTGACTTCTGACACCATCAGCACCGTGAAAGAAAATCTTATAACCGGTGCTCTTCTGGTTGTGGGTGTCCTGATTGCTGTGACGGGTGAATGGCGTGCTTCGCTGGTTATTGCCTCCGTTATTCCGTTTGCGCTCGTCTGTGCCATGACAGGCATGCGCTGGTTTGGCATTTCTGCTAACCTTTTAAGTCTGGGTGCCATTGATTTTGGTATGATCGTGGACAGCTCTCTGGTTGTTGTTGAAAATCTGATGACACACCGCGCGCGTGATCAGAAAAACGGTCAGAAAACACCATTATCTGCCATGGCGCTATCCTCTGCGGCAGAGGTGCTGAGACCTGTCAGTTTTGGTATTTTAATTATCATTATTGTTTACCTGCCCATCCTGACGTTACAGGGGATCGAGGGTAAAATGTTTCGTCCTATGGCACAGACGGTCATTCTCGCTCTCCTGGCATCATTATTTTACTGCATCGTTGGGATACCCGTTATTGCCGCGATGACCATGAAAGCTGAAGGCGCACATCGTGACACACTCCTGGTCAGCCAGATGCGTCGCATTTACCTGCCTCTCCTCAACTGGTGTGAAAATCGCTCCGGGCTACTCTTTTCTCTTACGGCAGTCATTTTCTCCTGCTCAGTCTGGGTTGCCCTTCACCTTGGTGGCGAGTTTATTCCCTCTCTCGACGAGGGCATGCTCACTGTTTCAGCAACACGTCTGCCGAGTATTTCATTGCCTGAAGTACTGAAAGAAGTCAGTATCGAAGAACGTATTCTGCGCCGTTTTCCCGAGGTGACCAGTGTCGTGAGCTCTACAGGCACATCAGCTATCCCGACTGACCCCATGGGTCTTAATGAAACAGATAGCTTTATTTTTCTGAAACCTCCTTCGCAGTGGACAACAGCACACACGCAGGAGGGACTGGTCACAGCGATGAATAAAGCACTCAACAATGAACTGCCCGGCATGGAACTTTCATGGAGTCAGCCTGTGCAAATGCGTATGGATGACCTCCTCTCAGGTGTGCGTACCCAGATTGCTGTTTCAATATACGGAGATAACCTCGATACACTGGCTCATCTCGGCGACAGGACTGTCAGCATTTTAAAAGCTATTCCGGGAGCAGCTGACGTTGCTGCACAGGGAGAAGGCACTGTGCCTTTTATTCATATAGACATTGATCGCCGTCAGGCAGCCCGCCTTAATGTCTCTCAGCCGGAAATACTCAATGTGGTGGAGGCCATTGGCGGCCATATCGGACGGCCTGTTACAATTAATAACGCTCTGATCAGCACACAGGTACGATATGACCCTGCCCAGGCAGGAACGCGTGAACAGATCGGTCACCTGAGAGTGCGCCGCTCTGATGGAAAAGGGGCTGTTTTTCTGTCTGAGGTTGCCAAAATTACTGTGCAGAATGGTCCGCCTCGTATCAGCAGAGACGGAATACGCCGTCGTTTAATTGTACAGGCTAATGTACGCGGCCGCGACCTGAGTTCTTTTGTAAAAGAGGCACAAAAAGAAATCGGACAGAAGATAAAATTACCGGCAGGCTATCGTATTACCTGGGCAGGTCAGTTTCAGAACTTACGTTCAGCCATGGCACGACTGGAAATTGTTGTTCCCATAGCTCTTATTCTCATTTTCGTGCTCCTGACTGTCGCTCTTAATTCTGCCCGGCTTGCTGGCCTTGTTTTTATTAACCTTCCCGTTGCGGCAACTGGTGGAATTTTTGCTCTGGCCATGCGCGGACTACCGTTTAGTGTATCAGCAGGCATTGGTTTTATCGCCTTATCAGGTGTTGCTGTGCTCAATGGCGTTGTGCTTATGACTGCCATCAATACGCTGCGTCGTTCTGGTTATGCTGCTGCTCAGGCCGCATTTGAAGCCGCTAAAGACCGTTTTCGTCCGGTTATGGCAACAGCACTGGTCGCCAGCCTTGGGTTTATTCCTATGGCCATTTCAACAAGTGCCGGGGCAGAGGTCGAACGGCCATTAGCCACTGTTGTCATTGGCGGGCTGATCTCCTCAACTCTGCTGACACTGCTTGTGCTACCCTCCTTATATGCCCGGACGATGAAAAGCCGTGAACGATGAAAATTCTGATTATTGAAGATGAAAAAGCTCTCGGCTCTGCTGTCAGAGATCGCGTGCGCCAGGCAGGACATACCGTAGACTGGTTTACGAACCTGAGTGATGCCCGGGCTGCACTAAAAGTCTCTTCATATGATTTTTTATTGCTTGATCTGGGGTTACCCGATGGGAACGGACTTGAACTGGTGCGCGAAATACGCCGGCAACGATCTTTACTGGCCATTCTGATTACGACAGCGAGAGACCAGATCAGTGATCGTATTTCAGGCCTTTCAGAAGGTGCTGACGATTATATTGTCAAACCTTATGACCTTGATGAACTGGTCGCCCGTATTGATGCTGTCTCAAGACGTTATACTGCTTTACCGGATAATATTGTAACCTGTGGTAATATCATCATCGATTTATCACGACGCCAGCTTATACAAAACAAAAATACAATAGACCTCTCAGCGCGCGAATGGGCTGTTATTGAACTCCTGGCACGCAGACCTGGTGCACTGTGCAGCCGCGAACAGATTGAAGATGCTCTTTACAGCCTGAGCGATGATGTTGAGAGCAACGCGATTGAAGTTTTCATCAGCAGAATACGAAAAAAAACCAGTCCTGATCTTATTACAACCGTACGCGGCAGAGGATACAGGCTGGCAGGAATCAGCTTATGAAACAATGGAGCCTGGCATCACGCATTGTATCCGGGACACTCATGGTCGTGCTGGGCGCCCTGGTTGTTCTGAGTATTCTTATTGCAGCTTTCACCCGTTTTGAAGTGACGGAGCGCCTTGACAACTCTTTGCAGGAAGTTGCCGAACGCCTTGAGTTTGTTGTCGGTAAACTTGATGAAAGCGGAAAAAATACTTCCATACCAGGCGGACGCATTGCCTATCTGTCAGGTGTCAACAGACGCACACTGGCATATCAGATTGCCGGAACAGACGGACATCTGGAAGTCAGGTCACAAAATGCACCACCAAAGCTATTTATACCTGATCTCAAAACTGGTTTTTACAATGCTCCCTCATTTCGGGTCTATGTTGTGCCCTCAGCCTCAGGGCACCATTATATTCTCGTAGGAGAGCCTGACTTTCACAGAAACGAAGCTGTAAGACGGGCTGTTCTTATTTCAATTTTACCAATGATTATCTTTTTTCCGGCAATATGGATTTTGGTACGGTGGCACGTGCGACATGCAATGCGCCCTCTGACATGCTTACAGCAGGAAATAAGAAGTCGCGGAGGCTCTAATCTGGAACCGGTGCCGCCGCTTGATTTACCAGAAGAACTTGTGACTATTCATACAGCTGTTAATCTTTTACTCGAACGCCTTAAAATGGCTCTGTCCACCGAAAGAGCTTTCGCTGCCAATGCAGCTCATGAGCTAAGGAATCCTGTCGCAGCGTTGCTGGCACAGGTTCAGCTGCTAAAAGCAAAGCTCGCTGCATCAGACCATGAAGAACAAGCCAGAACAATTATGCAGCAGACCCGGCGTATCGGAAGAACAATGGAGAAACTGCTTCAGCTTTCAAGGGCAACATCAGGTATTGCTCTGAGTGGGGAGAGTTTTGATCTGATTCCAGTTATTCAGTTTTTAGCAGAAGAGCTTGAGCGTGAGAATCACTGTATTATAAAAATTTCAGGTGTTAACAGCTTACTCCTTACAGGAGATATGGATATTGCTGGCATTTTGTTTCGTAACCTTCTTGAAAATGCTGTTCTTCATGGATCATCCGGACAAGCTGTCAAAGTAAAAATTACTGAGGACCAGTGTGTTATGATTACCAATGACTGTGTTTCACTCTCTCCTGAGAATCTGAAAGATCTGGAAAAACCATTTATCAGAGGTCAGACAAATGCAGACGGGAGCGGCCTGGGACTTGCCATTGCACGGCAAATAACTGAGCAGCTTGGAGCTGAGATGAGTGTCACCTCACCGATCCCTGAGCAAACAAGAGGTGTTATGGTTAGTATAAAATTTCAGTCATCTAAAAAAAATAAAAAATGATAAAAGTTTTTACATACCTCATCATTTCTTAGATTTGTTTTTTTGTTGAGAATCTCGGATACGCCCCATAATATACGCACCGGCTGTCACAGGCTCATAGCAGGATGCCTGCCCCTCAGGCAAACCAAGATCCCGGGGATTAATAACCGCATCAAAGTCAGGATCATAAAAAGTCGCAATAGAAAAGCGTTCTTTACCTGATTTATTTAAAACACGGTGCATATTAGAACGGTAACGATTATTAGACCACCGGCATAATAAATCACCAATGTTAATCACAAGAGTGCCGGGTACAGGTGCTGCAGGAACCCATTCATTCTGAAGATTCTGCACCTCGAGGCCGCCAGTATCATCCTGCCATAATAAGGTAATACAACCATAATCTGTATGAGGGGCAACACCGTAGGTAATGCTTGTTGTGTCAGCGGGCATTTGAGCCGGCGGGTACCATATGGTCTGTGTTCTCTGCAACGGATAATGATATTTTTTTTCAAAAAAATTACTGTCAAGATTGAGAGAGTTTGCAACAGCCTTTAGCAGTAACTGCCCACACTGAGCCGCAGCCTGATAATAATTTAAAAAAGCCTGCCTGAATGCCGGCCGTCCTTCAGGCCATACATTAGGCCCCTGTAAATCGTTCTGCGGCGGGCTTTCCATTCCATCCGGCGGAAATTCAGGACCGATCTGAAAAAATTCTTTATAGTCAGGACGTTCGGCACCATACATAATTGTACGGTTAAGCGCATTAAACCCACGCACTGCCTGTTTTGGGCGATACTGATCTTTTTCTGAAAGAGGAAGATGAAAAAAATCAAGAGATTCCCGGCGCAAATTTTCAATATATGCATCAGGAATACCATGATTTTTTACATAACAGAAACCAGAGGTAATAAAAGCATGATGAATTTGCTTCCCCGCAAGAGCAATGTCACCTGCACGAGCAGGAGCAAGATCAATAACGGGTATAAAACTATTTTCAGTCATTACGTTATTCCCTCCTCTTTGTGAAAAAATTATAAAATTATCCTGAATAAGCTACTTTCTTTCTCTTCTGGTATCAGGATATTTTCAGAATCATCTGATACAACACAGCTCCAGACTTCACCCGGAAGAAGTCTCATATCTGATGAATCATTACGTGACAAAACCCATCGCCCGCCGGATGGAAAAATAAATACTCTCTGCGTTCCTTTCTTTTTTCCTGAAAAAGAAAATTGTTTGTCAAAGAAAGAAAAATCTATTTTTTTTACATTATTTTTCTCATCTTTAATCATCAGGTTTAAAGCCTGGACACCTCCGGCTGAGCATGCAGACAAAACATCTTCATCTCCGGAAAATTCAATTGGACTATTCTTATTTTTTATCAGATGACACCATGATTTATCTTTTGCAGACAAAGCAACCTCACCCTGGCTCAGTATAGCAAAATAACGCCACCAGCCCCGGAAACGGGAAAAAGGTGCATCATTCAAAATATCAGCCACACTCAAACGCCACTGCAATCCGGCACCAGAGGTTGTCTCCTCTGCAATAAGGCGCGTGACACCCTGACCATTACGCCAGGGCTGCGCTCTGATTTCAGATAAACACTGGCGCTGCCACATCAGCCGACAACTTCAGGAAGCATTTTACCTGGGTTTAAAATATTATTGGGGTCAAAAGATTTTTTCATCATACGCATAACATCCAGGGCAACTGAACCATGCTCGCGTTCCATAAATTCCTTTTTACCGAAGCCGATCCCGTGCTCGCCGCTACATGCCCCGCCAAGAGAAAGCGCACGTCCGACAATTTTACGATCAAGCTCAAGCGCACGCTCCAATCCGTCAGGCTCAGGCGGCACAAGAATAACCGTATGGAAATTACCATCACCCACATGCCCGACAATAGGGGCGAGCAGGCCTGACTCCTCAATATCGCGCTTACTGCCAGTAATCAGCTCAGTCAAAGCCGAGACCGGCACAACGGCATCAGTCGCCAGCCCCCGATGATTAGGGCGGTAAGCAAGACAGGCCCAGAAAGCATTATGCCGGGCTTTCCATAATTCATTACGATTTTCGGGGTTATTACTCCACAAAAAGCCTTTACCATTATGGTCATCGACAACACTCTCCATTGTCTCAACCTGCTCTTTCACAGCAGCAGGCGCACCATGGAACTCGAAAAACATCGTCGGGAGGACATCATATCCCTCCATTTTAGAGTAACGAATGCATGCATCCATCTGCACTTCATCCATTAATTCCATACGACCAACAGGCAGGCCGAGCTGCATGGTTGTTACAGCAACATTGACAGCATCTTCCAGTTTTTCAAACTGGCACACGGCTGTCGCTACAGCCTCTGGCTGACCATGTAAGCGCAGCTGCACCTCAGTAATAATGCCTAATGTCCCCTCCGAACCTACAAAAAGACGTGTCAAATCATATCCGGTGGCAGATTTACGCACCCTGCCACCTGTACGCATCACACGACCATCTGCCAGAACAACGGTCAGACCAAGGGTATTTTCACGCATTGTGCCATAACGCACAGCTGCTGTGCCTGAGGCACGGGTGGCACACATCCCCCCCAGCGTAGATTCTCCACCCGGATCAACCGGAAAAAACAACCCGCTGTCACGCAGATAAGCATTAAGAGCATGACGCGTAACCCCTGCCTCAACACGGCAGTCCATATCCTCAGCATTCACTTCAAGGATACGGGTCATACGGGAAAGATCGAGACTAATACCCGTCTCTGAAGGGGTAACATGCCCTTCAAGTGAAGTGCCCCCGCCAAAAGCCACAACCGGCACAGAATGCTCGTTGCAGGCTTTAAGAACAGCTGAGACTTCTTCAGTACTTTCGGCAAAAATAACCGCACCAGGCAGACATCCCTCCTGCCAGCCCTCGCCATGAGCATGATGCTCACGCACAGCTTCTCCGCGAGAAATACGATCACCGAAAATTTCAGCTAATTCTGTCAGAACATGTTCAAGGGCAGACATAATAAACTTTCCACAACAAAGCGATGGCGAATCTGCTGTCTTACAAACTCAGATCAGCGAGAGCGTGAAGAACTGTATCATTTTCCTCGGGCAGGCCAATACTGATACGCACCCAGTTTTCAAAACCAGGCTCTTTCCACGGCTTAATAATAATGCCTCGTTCAAGTAACGCATCTGCAAGCTGAGCTGCACCCTGCGTCGTGCGGACAAATACAAAATTGGTCCAGGCAGGAGCAACAAAAAAACCAAGCTCTCTGAGGGCCTTCACCATGCGTTCTCTTTCGGCAATCCCTTTTCGGATACAGTCTTTCATATATGCGACATCTGCAAGCGCCGCACTGGCCGCAATCTGGGCCGGCATATTTGTGTTAAACGGATCGCGCACAGTATCAAGCACTGAAGCAACCTCCTCTGACGAGGTCAGGGCATAGCCAATACGTAAGGCTGCCAGCCCATACGCTTTAGAAAAAGTACGCAGGATAATCCAGGGGCGCCCCTGCTTCTCGAGTAATGCACGCGCATCAGGATAGTTCGGGTCTTCCTCTGCATATTCCCGATAAGCTTCGTCAACGACAATGAGGGCATCCTGCGGACAGGCCTCGATCAGCTCAGAGAGATCTGCTCCGGTCATCATACAGCCTACCGGATTAGAGGGGTTTGAAAACATTAAAATTTTCAAAGGTTTCTTTACCGCAGCCAGTAAGGCAGCCTGATCAAAAGTCGCTTCTGCAGTGACCGGAACAGCATCGACCTCAGCCCCCATCATACGGGGATAAATTTCATGCAGACCAAAAGCTGGCCTGACCGTTACCACACGATCACCTGACGAAAGATATGCCTCAGCAATCAGGCGGATAATCTGCTCTGAGCCATTCCCGACCAGAACACGCTCCACCTCTGTCATATGCGCCCGCGCAATATCATGACGCAGCAAAGCGGCACCCGCATCAGGATAACGCCCCAGCCGGTCTGCCAGACCTGCCCACCCGGCTTTAACCTGCGGTGAAGGGCCATAAGGATTCTCATTACTTCCCAGCTTAACAATCGTTGTAAGATTATAACGCCTGCGGACCTCATCTTCTGAAAGACCAGCATTATAACGGGGCAACATCGAGACTTCAGCCCGGCACAATGCCTTATGACCTGAAAATGAGAGTGCTACAGAATCCGACATCCCGAAGAAACCTCCTGCCTTAAGCGGTATTCGTCATTAATGTATAGACATTTAAAACCTGTAAAGAGAGAAATGTATAAGATTTGTTCCCTGCACATATTTTACACTCATCGGGACAGGAGAAGCCTGAAGGAAAAGCCCGGAAACACTGTGTTTTTCTTAATAAATTTGAAAATATGTTAATATTTAATAATATTTTCACTCATTTCATCTCAGGGCATACAAAAATTCTACGCCTGTTTTTTCTTCTTGACCGATCGTGTACATACAACATATTGTTTTGATATCGGAACATGAGGAAAACCGCTTATGGCCCTTCCTGCTCATCAGATCATGTTGGACGACGCAACCATTTCAGCATTTCAGACTGAAGGCGTAGCCGTTGTTCGCGGCGCCTTCTCAGACTGGACAGAACTTCTGCGCGATGGCATGGCAGCCACCATGGCAGCTCCCAGCCCGCTCGAACGCTCTTACCAGCCTGAAGGCTCTGCTCCGTTTTTTCAGGATCTGTGCAACTGGCAGCGTATCCCACAATTCAGAAAATTCATCGAAAACTCACCCGTTGCAGGTATAGCCGCCCAGCTGATGCAGGCGCGTGAGGTACGCTTTTTTCATGACCACGAACTGGTCAAAGAACCTGGCACAACATTAGTAACCCCATGGCACCAGGATAGTCCGTATTACTGCGTGACGGGAGAGAAAACACTCAGTTTGTGGATACCTCTTGATCCTGTCTCAAAGGATCAGTGCCTGGAGTGTGTGGCTGGCTCACATAAGGAGGGTATAATTCACCGCCCCCGGCGTTTTGACGGATCGAAACTGTATAAAGACGATTCTCTGCCAGAAATGCCCGACATTAATGCAAACCGTGATGCATATACTATCCGCAGCTGGGACCTTGCCCCGGGGGATGCCATCGCTTTTGATTTTCGTATAATCCACGGTGCGCCGGCCACAACCGGCACAACGCAAAGACGGCGTGTGTTTTCTGCCCGCTGGGTAGGAGAAAATGCCCGTTTTGCTGACAGGGGCGGCAAAGGCTCCCCCCCCTTCCCGCACCTTACACTCAAAGACGGAGACCCGCTGGAAGGACCCGACTTCCCCCTGCTGTATAAAGCAACAGCCTGAACAGAAATGTGGAGAAGGTGGCATGACAAAATATGATCATTCCTGGCACCTTCTTTTCTTCTGTCTCACTATCAGCTGTTTTCTTACCCCAATATTCTGCTTGCCGGCTTATGCAGAGTGCCTTGATGATATTCGTCAGGCAGGCATGCTAACGGCTGGCAATGCGCTTCTTGGCGCACACCCCTCCCTCTGGCAGGATAAAGAGGGCGTCTATCATGGTATTGACGCAGACCTTTTACAGGAACTGACTAAAAGGCTGGGTATACCGCACTCACAATTTATCATCACGGAATGGAGCACACTGGTCCCGGGCCTGAAAGTCGGCCGGTGGGATATTATCCTGTCTGATCTGACAATTACTGAAGAGCGCATTGCCTATGCGCATATTGCCTACTCACGCCCTTATTTTATGTTGTATGACCGTATTATCGTACCAGAAAACTCCCCTCTTCATACTCTGGATGATCTGAAAACAGCTAACCTGGGGTCTGTGCTGGGCACAACAGATTCAATGACGGCTCATATGCTGGTCGATAAAAATATTGCTGCAAAAGTAAGCGATTTTAATACCTTTGGTGACCCGTTTGTTGCCCTGAGAAACAAACAGGTTGATGCTGTCGTTGTCGACCAGGGCACTCTGCAGGCTCAGAAAGAGCACTTTGCAGGACTGCGCACTATCGGACCTCCACTTTTTTATGAACCCAAACCTGCCTGGAAAGATGCCCAGGCAAAGGCCAGCTACCGTCTGGGCGATGAGGGTATTGTCGTGCGTAACACCTGCCCTCTGCTGCTTAAAGCTATTAATAAAGCAATGGATGATATGAAACAGGATGGCACGCTTCGCACCATCCTCAGGCGCTACCATGTCTGGGAAGAGTTGCAGGACCACCTGAACCAGAACGAACAGACGGAGTAACACAATGAGCGTTTTCTGGTCTGAAGTGCATGAATATCTGCCTTTTCTCCTTAGTGGCGCAGAAGTAACTCTTCAGCTCTCCTTCATCAGCATGGCCGGAGGCATGATACTGGGTTTTCTCACAGCTACAGGGCGGCTGTCCGGCAGTCGCCTCATACGGTGGCCGCTTGAGGCCTATGTCGAAATCTGGCGTGATACACCCCTTATTGTGCAATTACTGCTTATCTATTTCTCTCTCCCTGAGCTGGGTATTATTCTCCCTGCGTTCTGGGCTGGTGCACTGGGCCTGACCCTGAACCTGTCAGCCTATCTGTCTGAAGTCTACCGTGCAGCCATTCAAGCTGTTGATGAAGGACAGAAATCTGCGGCCATTTCGCTGGGCATGTCACCTCTTCAGATTTACCGGCGCCTTATTATTCCTCAGGCTTTTGTTGCTTCTCTCCCCACCCAGGGCGGCTATTTTATTGCTTTGCTAAAAGACTGTTCTCTGGTTTCTTTTATCTCTGTCAACGAACTTTTACGACATGCAACAATCGTCATCTCGAACACGTTTGACAGTATGAACACGTATCTGATGGTCGCACTGATCTATTTCATCATGAGTTTTACCAGCGCACGCTGTGTCAGCTGGCTTGAACGTAAACTCACCCCTTCACGCCACACCAAAGGTGGCGTTGCCAATGTCATGCCAGAAGCTGTGGAAGGGATTACACCATGACAACAGCAGTTCCGGTGCTAACGCTACAGCAGGTTTATAAATCATATGGCAGTCACGCTGTTCTGCGCGGTGTTGACCTGACTGTTTTACAGGGAGAGGCTCTTTTTATCATCGGCCCCAGCGGAGGAGGTAAATCTACTTTACTGCGCTGCATTAACTTTCTCGAACGTCCCGAAGCTGGCAGCATCACCTTTCTGAACCAGAAACTCTGCCAGCACTATCGCTCACACTTTGAAATTGCCCCTGAAAAACAACTGCGGCAGGCAAGAGCTCGCATGCCTATGGTTTTTCAGCAGTTCAACCTCTTTTCACACCAGACCACCCTGGAAAATGTGATGGAAGCACTGTTAACCGTAAAAAAACTCCACAAAGATCAGGCCGTCATACTGGCACGCCACGCGCTGGACAGAGTCCAGATGCTGCAAAAACAAAACCACTACCCCCACCAGCTTTCAGGCGGCCAAAAACAACGTGTCGCCATAGCCCGGGCACTGGCGATGGAACCTCCTGTTATTTTGTTTGATGAGCCAACAAGTGCACTTGACCCTGAGCTGGTCAGCGGCGTGCAAAGTATTATTCGTGACCTGTCAGCACAGGGGCTGACGCTGCTGACTGTCACACACGACCAGGCCTTTGTACAGTCAACCGCACACAAAGTCTGTTTTTATGCTGACGGCCATATCGTGGAAAGCGGCCCGCCAGAGCAGATTTACAACACACCCCGCACTGAACGGGTGCGTCAGTTTGTTCATTCTGTCAGTGCCCGCCATCACTGATTTTTATTACGATAAAGAAATATACTAATGACATATAATACTGCACAGGAAAATACTATTATGCCCACAGATATCGCTGGCACGCAGGATCACGGCATGACACTTCCATCCACTGAGCAACCCACTACCGGTACAGCCGCAACAATTGAACACAGAACCATCTACCCCATTCCTCACTCTGAAAGAATGGGACACCCGCGCGACCTGTTCTCCGTCTGGTTTGGCACGAACACTACTATTCTGACAGTTATTACCGGTGCACTGGCGTCAGTAGTTTTTCACCTCCCCCTCATGACAGGCTGCCTGGCTCTTTTAGCCGGCAACCTGATTGGCGGTGTCTTTATGGCACTGCATGCGGCACAGGGACCACGACTGGGGGTGCCGCAAATGGTACAGACATGTGGGCAGTTTGGCTCCATGGGAGCTGTGCCTATGATTGCCCTGGTAGTCTTTATTTATGTTGGTTTCTCAGCTTCTAACCTGGTTGTCGGGGGTGAAGGCTTTCAGTTATCTGTGCCATGGCTTGGCTACACAGGCGGCGTTTTGGCTGTCACGGTGCTGTCAGCTTTCCCTGCCTTCTGGGGGTATCGCACTATTCATGCCATGACAAAAATCATCTCTGTGGCATGCGGAGCCGCCATTATATGGGCACTGGTCGTCGTTATGAGCAACAGTGACGCCATGGCAACCCTCCATCATTTCGGGCACACCACATTATCAGGCTTTATGGGTGCCGTCTCTGTTGCTGCTTTATGGCAGCTGGCTTACGCGCCTTATGTATCAGACTACTCACGCTATCTGCCAGACAGCAAACAGGGAGCACAGCACGCTTTTCATGCTACCTACTGGGGCTCTGCTCTGGGCACAATCCTTCCTATGTTTCTTGGTGCAACACTGGGGGCAGTCACACCCCATGGCTCAGATATTCTGCCAACGCTCATGCATTATCTGGGCAGCGGCGGCCCGATTGTCATGGTTACTCTGATTATCGGCATTACTGTCGCCAATGGTATGAGCATATACTGCGGTAGCCTGTCTTCCCTCATGCTACTGCAAATGGCCTGCCCCAAACGTCATTTTGGCATGAAAACACGTATGTTGATTACAGCAGGAATCATGCTTTTTGTGCTCGCACTCACTATGCTCATGACGCACAATTTTATGGAGACATATACAGAATTTCTTAATTTTCTGATGATCATTATGATCCCATGGACTGCGATCAACCTGATTGATTACTACCTTGTGCAACATGGCACTTATGATGTTGCTTCGTTTTTTAAAGCGGACGGAGGCCTGTACGGGCGTTATAATACGCCTGCCCTTATATGCTACGTAATTGGCATTGCTGTGCAAATTCCTTTTATATCAAATACGTTTTATACCGGCCCTTTTGCCAGCATGATGGATCATACCGATATTTCGTGGGCTGCCGGCCTTATTCTGACATCACTGTTTTATATACTTTCTATCAAACGCCGTAAGGTTTCGTAAAAATCATAACCTGAACGAGTTTATCTGACACAACCAGGCGCGCAGACACTCTGCGCGCTTTTTGCTAATCATGCCTCCAACTCAGGTGCATACTTTATCGCGCAACGTATCATCTTGTTGTTGCTTTAATTTTTCATAAAAACCACATTAAAAAAAATATTTCGCAATCGTTTCGAATCCTATTGACCTAACTCGTATGGACAACTTAGGGTTCTTATCGAAATTGGTGCATCAAAATCAAAAATTGCTGAACCAATAGAACAAAAACATATTGTCTATATCTTTTCTTCTCCTGCCCCCATAACTGCACCGGTGGAGTTCAGACGCATGAGACCCAGCACCGTTTCACTGACCAGACTATTACTATTGTCCTCCGCGTTTATTCCGATAGGCAGCGGTTATGCGCGAGCGGCAACCCCGGTTCATAAAACACCGCACATCACTGCACGAAAACATATTCCACCGGCCAGAAATGCAAAAATTGTATCTAAAGCCAGTGTAAAACAAAAAACAGCCACACCACAGGAACCTGCAACTTATCTCAGTTCCACATCTGAACAGTTTGAAGTACGCTCACATAATGTGCCACATGGTGCTGTGGTCACTATTGGCCAGAAACTTCTGTCTCAGGCTCCGGCAGGTACAAACCCTCTGAAAACTCTGGCACAGCTTCCTGGCATCATGTTTCAGACAGCACAGCCACAGGGTATTGATGTCTGGTCTAACCAGGTATTTATGCACGGCTTTCAGCAGCAGGAAATCGGGATGACTCTCGATGGTATGCCTCTGGGCGAACAGACTGTTCGTAACTATAACGGTCTCAATACTATTCAGGCTATTTCGTCAGAAAACGTTGCCCGCATTGTTGTGTCTGAATCAGCCGGAGCCGAATCTGTTGCCGCGACAAACAACCTTGGCGGTTCGTTTTCCTACATCTCACGCGACCCCGCTCATAAATTTGGCGGCACCGTCACACAGGGTTTTGGCAGCT
Source organism: Acetobacter sp. DsW_059 (assembly GCF_002153695.1). Classification (NCBI taxonomy): domain Bacteria; kingdom Pseudomonadati; phylum Pseudomonadota; class Alphaproteobacteria; order Acetobacterales; family Acetobacteraceae; genus Acetobacter; species Acetobacter sp. DsW_059. The sequence goes on along the minus strand of NZ_JOPI01000011.1, from coordinate 49,733 downwards.
ACGCAAACTTCCATACCTTTGCCCGTGTTGACAGTGGCGACCTCAACAGCACCGGCACACGTTTTTATGCCTCTTACATGCGACAGGACGGACAAATCTGGAAAGGCACCGGGGATCAGTTCATGCAGCAGGTCAACGCCAAATTTGTGCAGCCGGTTGGTGAAAGCAGCAGTATATCAGCCTTTTTTGACTGGGCAGACCTTCACCAGTTTTCGACTCCTGATGTCTCTCCCGAAATGCTCAGTAATGTCGGCTATAAAACAACTAATTATTATAACGGTAAGCAAAGCGGCCTTCAGGCAGCTATTAACGCCGCAAACGGTATATTTCCTCCTGGTTTTAATAAGCTCAAAGACCCGGAAGATTCTGCCTATTATGATGCCGTGCTGAATACTGATGATACATTTGGCGGCATTAAATCTCATATGCAGCTGACTGATAAACTCACCTGGGACACAACAGCCTACGGGCACGGAGAAACAAACCAGACAACCTGGACCACACCTTATTATTCATCACCTAACGGCTCACCATTGTCTGAGCTGGTCAAAGAACCCTCTATTCGTCGATTTGGTATTCTTTCTCAGCTACATTACAATATTGCACATAACGATATCAGCGGTGGCGTGTGGTATGAAAATAACCATTACCAGTCAAATATGTTCGCATATGAAATGCCAAATATCGTTGATGGCCAGCTGACATCTGCCATTCCTAACCCCCTTGGGCACTGGTCAAACCCGTTCGCAAAAATTTATAACCAGACATATAATACCAATACATTCACAGCCTTTGTTCAGGACACCTATCGTATCCTGCCCAATCTGGCCCTGCATTTTGGTTTCAAATCAGTGCTGGCAACAACGCGCGTAGGCAATGGTTTTATTAATGACGATTATTATGGCGCAGGCTCTAATATTGCCAGTGGCGTTGGGCTGACCACATCAAAACCATTCCTGCCACACATCAGTGCTGACTGGCACTTCCTGAAACATCATGAACTCTATTTTGATATTTCAGAAAACGTGCATACCTATGCACAATCTGGCTACAAACTCTCCAACTCCCCTTTTGCCATCTCCCAAACTGCGTTTGATGCTGGTCGCAACTCATTTAAACCAGAAACTGACTGGACCTATGCGCTGGGCTACCGGTACAATAGCCGCTTTGTCGGGGCGTCGGTTTATGCCTACCGCACAAACTTTAATAACCGACTGCAGCAAATCACTTCCGGTTCAGCCGTTAATCCTGTCTCTACAGTGTCTAACGTTGGTGGCGTAACCATGAATGGTGTAGATGCAGCCATTACAATCATGCCGATCAGGAACCTCTCTTTTACAAACAGCATCAGCTATGACCACGCCACTTACGATAATAACCTGACTGAAGCCGGCACATCTTATGGTACAAAAGGCAAGCAAATCGTTAACTATCCACGATTTATGTATAAAACACGTCTTTCATACGAATGGCGGGGTGTAACGGCTTATGTCGATGCCAACTATATCGGCAAGCGTAACTACAGCTATACCGGTGATGTCAAAATTCCTGGTTACTGGCTCAGTAATCTTGGCGTTCAGTATAATTTTGGCAAGCTTGAAGCCTTCCGCAACTCTGTTTCAGCGGTAAAAGACCTTACACTCAGCTTTAGCATCACAAACCTGCAAAATAACCGCTACATTTCAACGATGGGCGAAAACGGCAACCCTCTCAGCACAGGCCAGGGCGCGCTGGCTTACCAGTCTATGCTGGTTGGCGCACCGCGTATGTTCTTTGGCTCACTGAGTGCTAATTTCTGATATGTGACTAAACAAAACCCCTGTTATCATAAGCTGACAACAGGGGTATGCAGAGCAAAAAACAAAATCATTTTTGCCGTTTTAATACATCCACACCAGCTAAACGCAAACTTTTAACACTGTTGTGCCCTGAGAGGGCAAGTACATCATATATCTCCCGGCGCAGCAGGGAGATCATCTCCCGGACCCCGGACTCTCCTCCTGCAGCAACTGCCCAGGCCCATGGCCTGCCTGATGCTGTAAGTGAAGCCCCCTGCGCAAGAGATGTTACAACATCACCACCACGGCGAATACCACTATCGATCACCACAGAACAATGCTGTCCGGCTGATTGTACAATCTCAGGCAAAACAGCAAGGGTTGCAGGTGCGGGGTCAAGCTGCCGGCCGCCATGGTTAGAAACTATAACGGCATCAGCCCCGGCAACCACACAACGTGCGGCATCATCAGCATGCATAATACCTTTAACAAGCAGCTGACCGCTCCACTGTGCTCTGAACCATTCAAGGTCACGCCATGTCAGACCAGGGTCAATTTGCGATGCAGCATTCTTTGCCTGCTCAAGCAAAGAATGCCCCATGCCATAAGCACTTAAATTACGCAGCTGAGGCATACCATGACACGCCATGCCAGCACCCCAGCGCCAGGCTGCCGCAAAAGAGGCCAGCTGAGCCAGAGATGACTTACTGAGCCGCCTGAAACCATTACGCTCATCACGTGGCCGCAGTGGGGTAACAGGCGTATCTACTGTGAGAATAAGCGTACGCACACCACATTTACGCGCACGCTCCATCATATCACGGGTTATATCACGGTCACGAAAAACATAAATCTGAGCCAGAACATCCGCACCCGGCACCTGACATATTTCTTCAAGTGAAGCGATTGAAAATGTTGATACACAAAAAGGAATTTTTTCTTTCGCCGCAGCTCGTGCAGCCATCAGATCACCACCCTGACGCATCATTCCCGCAAAACCAACCGGTGCCAGCATAAAAGGAGCGGAGCAGTCATAACCAAGCCACTGCGTTGTTGTTGATACAGATGACACATCACGAAGACAGCGTGGTATGATCGTCCATTTTCTGAACTCATCCCGATTAGCGCGGAGTGTTCTTTCCTCATGGGCACCACCTGCCACATAGTCACGAAATAACCGCGGGAGGAATTTTTCTGCTTTTTTCTGTAACTCTGCACTATCAACACAGGCCATCATAACCTCTCAATACAAAAAACCCCCGGACAATGCCGGGGGCAGGAGCAGAACTATAGGCTCAGACAGCACTACACTCCGGCAATGGCACAAACTCCTTCACTCTGTCAGCTATCACTCCACCAGCTATCAGCTCACGCATTGCTTCAATATCCGGGGTAAAAAGCCTGTCCTGTGCAAAAAAGGCAATTTTCTCACGCACAGCATCCTTTGCCACAGAAAGCGGGCGCGATGTGAGCAACGGCGCAAGAAAATCAAGCCCCTGCACTGCTGCCAGCCCTTCAATAGCAATAATCGTACAAACATTATCCACTATATCTTCCAGGCGTCTGGCTGCAAAAGTTGCCATACTGACATGGTCTTCCTGGTTAGCAGAGGTTGGCAGGCTATCAACACTGGCCGGGTGCGCCAGCGTTTTATTCTCTGACGCCAGAGCTGCAGCTGTAACCTGTGCAATCATAAAACCAGAATTCAGGCCACTCTCTTTAACCAGGAAGGGTGGCAGACCACTCATCTGTGCATCCATCAGCATAGCAAGACGACGCTCAGAAATTGCACCCACCTCAGAAACAGCTATTGCGATTGTATCTGCTGCAATAGCCACTGGTTCAGCATGGAAATTGCCACCTGAAATCATTTCATCTGTTTCTGCAAAATGAATGGGGTTGTCAGAGACCGCATTGGCTTCAATAACCAGCGTTCTGGCCGCATTACGCAACGTATCAAGACATGCACCCATAACCTGAGGCTGACACCGCAGGCAGTACGGATCCTGAACGCGCTCATCTTCCTCCCTGTGTGAATCACGAATGGAGGAATTCTCAAGCAGACTACGATATACAGCCGCCGTTTCTATCTGCCCGCGCTGCCCGCGCAGCACGTGCAGGCGCGGGTCAAAAGGAGCATCTGTGCCCCGTGCGGCATCAAGCGTCAGACCACCGGCAATAAGAGCTGCCTGGAACACACGCTCAGCCTTAAACAGACCAGACAATGCCAGCGCCGTTGAGGCCTGCGTGCCATTAAGCAACGCCAGTCCTTCCTTCGGGCCAAGCTCAACCGGCGTCAGACCGGCAGCCTGCAGTGCCTCTGCTCCGGTCATTTTCTGACCTTTATAGAAGGCATGTCCTTCGCCAATAACAACTGCACTCATATGTGCCAGAGGAGCAAGGTCACCTGATGCACCCACTGACCCTTTTTCAGGGATAACCGGTATAACCCCACGATTCAGCATCGCCAGCAGCAGGGTAACAACCTCTTTGCGCACGCCGGAGAACCCTCTTGCCAGACCATTAGCCTTAAGCAGCAAAATCAGTCTGACCACAGCCTCGTTCATTGGCGCGCCAATACCAGCAGCATGACTCAGCACAAGATTACGCTGCAGCTCTTTCAGCTTATCATCCGGGATACGGGTTTTTGCCAGCTTACCAAAGCCTGTATTCACACCGTAAACCGGCTCACCTCGTGCAACAATACGCTCAACCGACAAAGCAGCAACGTCAAGCACCTTACCTGCCTCGGCAGATAACTCTATCTGCATGGAAGGCAAGAAAAAGAAAGAGCGCATATCTGCATAAGTCAGCTGACCAGGGTGCAGTATAAAAGATGATGCAGTCATGCCCTCAGGCTCCACGTTTAATCATTGGCAGGTTCAGAGATTTTTCATGCGCGCATTCTACAGCTATGTCGTAGCCGGCATCTGCATGGCGCATAACACCGGTTGCAGGGTCGTTCCACAACACGCGCTCAAGGCGGCGGGCAGCCTCGGCTGTGCCATCAGCCACAATGACCATGCCCGAATGCTGTGAGAAACCCATACCCACACCACCACCATGATGCAGCGACACCCAAGTAGCCCCGGATGCTGTATTAAGCAGTGCATTCAGTAAGGGCCAGTCAGACACAGTATCACTGCCATCACGCATGGCTTCAGTCTCACGGTTAGGACTGGCAACTGAACCACTGTCAAGGTGGTCACGGCCGATCACAATCGGGCCTTTCAGCTCACCTTTTGCAACCATTTCGTTAAAGGCCAGCCCCAGGCGATGACGGTCACCCAGCCCTACCCAGCAGATACGAGATGGCAGCCCCTGAAAATGAATTTTCTCCCGTGCCATATCCATCCAGTTATGCAGATGAACGTCATCAGGCAGCAACTCTTTCACTTTCTGATCGGTTTTATAAATATCTTCCGGGTCACCTGAGAGAGCAGCCCAGCGGAACGGCCCGATACCACGGCAGAACAGAGGCCGGATATAGGCAGGCACGAACCCGGGGAACGCAAATGCATCCTCAAGACCTTCTTCAAAAGCCATCTGACGGATATTATTACCATAATCAAAAGTAGGAATACCCATACGGTGAAAAGCCACCATAGCCTCGACATGCTCACGCATAGACTGACGGGCTGCTTTCTCTACTGCAGCAGGGTCAGTCAGACGTTTCTGCTCTGCTTCTTCCAGTGTCCAGCCTTTGGGCAGGTAACCATTCCGCGGGTCATGTGCAGAGGTCTGATCTGTTACGGCATCGGGGCGCACACCACGGCGTACCAGCTCCGGGAAGATTTCTGCCGTATTACCTAAAAGGCCAACCGAAATCGCCTTACCCTCTGCACAGGCTGCGGTAATCAGCTCAAGCGCTTCATCAAGCGTATCCACCCGGCAATCAAGATAGCCTGTATCAAGACGTTTCTGAATACGGCCAGGTTCACACTCAACAGCCAGCATAGAGGCTCCGGCCATCACGGCAGCCAGCGGCTGCGCACCACTCATACCGCCCAGACCGCCGGTCAGAATCCATCGGCCTTTCAGGCTGCCACCGTAATATTGCCGCCCCATCTCGACAAAAGTTTCATAAGTGCCCTGAACAATACCCTGCGAACCAATATAGATCCACGAACCAGCGGTCATCTGGCCGTACATCATCAGCCCCATGCGGTCGAGCTCGTTAAATTTATCCCAGTTTGCCCAGTGCGGCACGATATTAGAATTTGCAATCAGCACACGTGGGGCATCTGCATGTGTGCGAAAAACACCAACCGGTTTACCTGACTGCACCAGTAAGGTCTGGTCATCCTCCAGCTCACGCAGGCTGGCAACAATCTGGTCATAACATGCCCAGTTTCGTGCAGCTCTACCTATACCACCATAGACAACCAGCTCTGAGGGACGCTCAGCCACCTCAGGATCCAGGTTATTCATCAGCATGCGCAAGGCAGCTTCAGTTTGCCAGCTTTTAGCTGTTTTCTCCGTCCCTGTCGGAGAGCGGATAATGCGGTCATTAGCAAGGCGGTTATTTGAAACTGCAGATGCGTCACTCATTTTCCAACCCTTGTTCATACTTGTATATACTTTTAGTTAAGCGTCATACAATTTCGTTGTCAATCTGGAATAAATTAAAAAAAACACTTCTGACGTTTTCAGGGCTTAAACGCCAGAGCACAGCGCAGAAGCTGAAGCAGGGTTTGCTTAAGCTGTGCAGCTTTCTGCACACTTAAAGGCCAGGGAGATTTTTCAGTTTCCAGGTAGGTTGTTTGCGCAAGTTCAAGCTGTACAGCATGTATATTCTGATCTGGCTGCCCGTAATGACGAGTCGTATACCCCCCCTTAAAACGCCCGTCGAGAACATGGGTATAGTGCGAAGCCTGTGCTGCCTGAGCCACCAAAGCCTGAGCAAGTGCCGGCGCACAGGCCTGCCCCATATTGGTGCCAAAATTAAGGTCGGGTAAAACCCCTTCAAACAAACGAGGAATAGTGGAAGCAATAGAATGACCATCCCACAAAACAGCATGCCCCCATTTTTCTTTTAAACGGCCAAGCTCCTGCTCTATCTGATCATGGTAAGGACGCCAGAACAGCCTGGTTCTCAGCACAGTTTCCTGCGCATCAGGCTCCTCTCCTTCACGGTAAACTGGCAGACCGGAAAAGGTGAAGTGTGGCACAAGCCCGGTGCTGGGGCGCCCGGGATACAGCACGCCGTCATCTGGCCCTCGGTTCAGGTCAACGACATAGCGTGAGTAATTTGCACGCAGTACGCCAACACCAAGAGCCTGCGCAAAATCGTAAAGCGTCTCCATATACCAGTCTGTGTCAGGCAAGGTGCTGCCATGCTCTGTCATACGCAGGGCCAGCCCTTCTGGCAGGCTCTGGCCAGCATGAGGCAAAGTAATCAGCACTGGCATATCACCTGGTGTAAAAGAATAAACCGGAAGCATCGTCTCTGACCTCTTTCTCTGCTCTTTTATTTTTAAAAATCAGGAAAAAATTTCACGCATAATGGCTCTGAAGTGCTGTGTAAGGCGCTCCTGCTGAGGGTGATGCCCATCACGCACCCGCCACTCACCAGCTGACATCACATGCCTGACAGGCAATGCCGGAAGAGTGAATAACGCAGCATCTAAAACAGCATCACCTTCAAGGCCAGGATGAATAAACTGCGTCTCATCAGGCACACATAAATCAGCACGGGCACCTGGCGTTAGCCCCCACTGTGCAAGACCACAGGCCTGAGCCCCGCCTGCCAGAGCCTGGCGGTATAGCCACCCGCCGGTTGAACCCAGCTCACCCTGGGGCAAAGCAAGGCAGCGACTTTGTGCAGATAAACGCATGCCATATTCAAGCAGCCTCAGCTCTTCAGCCGGGCTGATCAGAATATTACTGTCTGACCCGATACCAAAGCGGCCGTTCTTTGCAACATATTCAACAAACGGAAAAAAGCCGTCTCCGAGGTTGGCCTCTGTCACCGGGCACAAACCTGCCACAGCCTGACTTTTTGCAATCCTCGTGACCTCAGGCGACGTAAGATGAGTCGCATGTATAAGACACCAGCGGGCATCAACAGGCACATGCTCGAACAGCCAGGCGACGGGCCTCTGCCCTGTCGCGGCAAGGCACTGTTCTACCTCCCCGATTTGCTCCGCAATATGAATATGTACGGGTGATGACTGAGCGACAGCCGAAACAAGCGCATTAATATCTTCTGTCCCGACCGCACGCAGAGAATGCAGACCCAGCCCGACAGAAACAAGGGAACTCCCCTGCCATTGCTTTCGGAGATCACTGATAATTTCAGCTATAAAACCCGGTGTCGAGGCAAAACGTTGCTGCTCATCCTGCAAAGGTCTCTGTCCAAACCCTGCATACATATAGAGCGTCGGCAAAACCGTAACACCCAACCCTGCGGTTTGTGCACCTGCGGCAATTCTCATCGCCATTTCGGCAGGCTGATTGTAAGCACTGCCATTTTTATCACGATGCAGATAATGAAACTCAGCAACCTGCGTATAGCCTGCGCGTAACATTTCCATATACAAAAAAGCGGCAATCCCCTCCATCTGATCGGGAGAGATATGACCGGCAAGCTGATACATCAGCGTGCGCCATGTCCAGAAAGTGTCAGATGGCGTTTGCCGGCGCTCAGCAAACCCGGCCATACCACGCTGAAAAGCGTGAGAATGCAGGCTGATCTGAGGTGGCAGAGCAATCTCATACTGTTCCATCCCTCTGGAGGGCTGACTGTCGGCTGTGACAGAAGAAAATCTGCCATCCGGCCCGATAACTAAGGAGACATTTTTTCTCCACCCCTCAGGGAGAAGAGCCTGCTTCACAAAAATTCCGGTCATGCAGTCATACCCATTTTACTCAGCTTCCACCCACATCATTAAAGCTGTTCCAGGCGGAATCTGACCGTTGTCGTTTTGAAACCATAACGGATTTGACTTATTTGTATATACCTTTGTATGGTATCTCACAGACTAAGAAAGCAGGATGCCATGTGGGATACACTCTGGAAGAACGTTCACTTAGCCACGATGGCACCATCGCGCATCAGCTCATCTGACCCTTATGGCTGCATTAAAAATGCCGCCATTGCAGCGAAAAATGGTAAAATTACGTGGATTGGCGCTGAAGCTGATCTTCCTGACGCCCCCGAAAAACTTGCACGATCTGTTATCTCTATGCAGCAGAAATGGGCTACCCCGGGGCTGATAGATGCCCATACCCATCTTGTCTATGCAGGTGATCGAAGTAACGAATTCAGCCAGCGCCTTAATGGAGTCAGCTATCAGCAGATTGCACACGAAGGCGGCGGTATTAATGCTACTGTAGCAGCCACACGTGCAATGTCTGAAGAGCAGCTGCTTGAACTGGCTATAACCCGTGCCAAGCGTATGATTGCAGGCGGCACCACGACTATCGAGGTGAAATCAGGCTATGGTCTGACCCTGGAAGATGAACTCAAGCTGCTGCGTGTAGGCCGTGCCCTTGAACAGCACCTTCCCATACGTGTGCATACAACCTTCCTGGGTGCACATGCTCTGCCACCTGAATATGCCGGCCGTCAGACTGACTATGTCAGCACCATCATCAATGATATGTTACCTCGCATAACAGAAGAAAAACTCGCTGACAGTGTCGATGTCTTTTGTGAAACTATAGCATTCTCACGATCCGAAACCGAACAAATCTTTCAGGCCGCGGCACAACTTGGCCTGCCGGTTCGCATTCATGCTGACCAGATGTCAGACAGCGACAGCTGTGCTCTCGCAGCCCGCTTTAAGGCCCTGTCAGCTGATCATGTCGAATATGCTAACGAAAATGGTGTTCAAGCTATGGCGACAGCAGGCACTGTCGCTATGCTCCTGCCCGGAGCCTTTTATTTCATTCGCGAAACGCGACTGCCGCCGGTAGATCTTTTCAGAAAGCACAAAGTGCCCATGGGGCTTGCCACAGACTGCAACCCTGGAACCTCCCCGTTGCTCGACCTGACAACCACCATGAATATGGCCTGCACCCTGATGCGCCTGACACCGGCTGAAGCCCTGCATGGCGTTACAACAATTGCCGCCAGGGCGCTTAACTTACAAAACATCACGGGTATTTTGCAGGAAAATTATGCTGCCGATATAGCTTTCTGGCCCATATCAGGCCCACATGAGCTCTCTTACTGGATTGGTGGCGTCAGGCCCTCGGCACGGGTCTTTGGTGGCAAAACAGACAACTAAAAAACATAATCTCTATACAGGTGATACAAACGTCCATATTTTACCAAAACACCCCGCGCTACCAAAGGATCAGTTCATGACACCATCTTCTCCTGCTCCCCGCCCGCAGCTTCGCTATGAGCAGGTAAAGAAATATATTACTGATCACATCACCCGTGGAGAATGGGATGTCGGGGAGAGGCTCCCTTCAGAGAGCGAGCTGGTCGAGACTCTTGGAGTTTCACGTATGACCGTGCACAGAGCTTTGCGGGAGCTTATGACAGAGGGGCTTGTAACCCGTGCGCAGGGCGTTGGTACTTTTGTTGCAGAACTGATGCCCCGCGCCCCGCTGCTTGAACTACGCGATATTGCAGATGATATTATCTCTGCGGGCCACACTCACACACAAAGGCTGGTAACCCTTGAAGCTGTCAGAGCCGATGTGGATCTGGCCATGGCCTTTGATCAGCGCCCGGGTGCCAAGCTGTTCCATTCTGTTATTGTGCATATGGAAGATAACATCCCCCTGCAGGTTGAAGAACGCTATGTTTCACCACATTTTGCACCGGACTACCTGGAGCAGGATTTCACTTCTTTGCATCCGCACCGTTTGCTAACACACATAGCTCGCCCGGATGAAATGGAACACGTTATTTTTGCCGTGACACCAGAGGAAAAAATACAGCAGCTTCTGGAGCTGGATGAGCCTGCAACGGCGTGCCTTCAGCTCGTGCGCCGCACATGGGTACAGGGCAAAACGGTAATGAAGGGAATTTTCACTTACCCCGGTAATCGTTACAGCCTTGGCGGACGTTACCAGGTGGATAGTCTCAAAAATCACTGAATAATACTTACGATATCTGATTATATATCAGGCAGTTAAGCTGAATAAGGCTTAACTGCTTATTTGCGCTCTGACGACAGTAAAAGCCTGAACCATTAGCAGCGTCACAAATCTGAAAATAAGCCTGCCTCGTTAATAAGATAACACCAAAAAAATAAAATGTTACTATGCATAGCTGCCTGCTTCTCTCTGCCTCAGCACTACATAAATTTGCACATTGATAAAATAACTACCACTATTTAAAACAACCATTAAGTAATTTAGTATTTTCTCATATTGCGTGACAGGTCTGATAAAATGCCTCATTTGAATGACAAGCAACATTTACCGGCATGCACAACTCGTCGTAAAGTTCTGGCTGCCGGCATCGCAGGTCTTGCCGGCACTACACTGATAAAACAGCACGACGCCTTAGCTGCGAACAGTGAAAATGTATCTCCGCCAAGTGTCATAAGCACCCCAGCCAGAGTCTGGGGGCCTCAGGCACCCGTGCCTTTCACACCTGACCCCGATGTTATATCCTACGATCCGTCTTTCAATAAAGTCATTTCCTGGAACGCACCGTTAGAACAGGCCTGGCGAGGGAATGTCTCGTGGCTTGAAGGGCCTGCATGGTCAGTTGAAGGGCGCTTTCTGCTCGTAAGTGACGTAACAGGAAGCAGTCAGTATCGCTACGCTGAAGATACGCATGCGATGTCCGTATTCCGTAAGGAAAGCTATCATTCAAATGGAAACACCTTTGACAATGAAGGACGGCTGCTAACGTGTGAGCATGGCCTGCGTCGGGTTATTCGCTGGGAACATAACGGAACCTGCACTGTTCTGGCCGATAAATATCAAGGCAAACGTCTGAACTCTCCCAATGATATTGTCGTTGATAAGAATGGAGGAATCTGGTTCACAGATCCGGATTATGGAGACCGTTTGTGGGAGGGGCACCCAAACGAACCGGGTGTCAACGCACCGACACCAGACAACCTGACCTGGAACCTGGGAACGGAGCTAAGCACTGAACTGGGCGGCGCTTATGGACAGCAGGCTCATGTTTTTTATATTAACCCCGAAACACGTGAACTCACTGCCGTTCTGACAGAAAATCAGCTCGCCGGCCCCAATGGACTCTGTTTTTCGCCTGATTATAAAACCCTTTATATCGCCTCCAGCGCAGATAAAGCCGCACACCCAGGCGGAGGTGGATTTCGTAATATTTATGCCTTTGATGTCACGGGTAATAAACTAACTAATCAACGCACTTTCGCATCCATGACTCTTAACGGCGAAAAATTAATGCCTGACGGTATTAAAGCCGATGTTATGGGCAATATATGGGTTGGCGCCAGTGGCTCCCTGGGTCTGTGTGGCGTAATTATTTATAATCCCGCGGGTAAAATGATCGGCCGGCTCCGTATGCCACGCACCATTTCAAACCTGACATTTGGCGGACCTGAACGTAATCGCCTCTTCATGACAGCTCGGGATTCCATTTTTACTCTTGATGTCGCGACACAGGGTGCCGGGTTATCCTAAAAGCCACATATTATGGGCCGGGCGGCTGGTTTTACTGTTTCTCATGAACGGATGAAATTTATTTTCACAATATACAGCGCCCGACCTCAGTAAGTCTCCCTTCCATCAAGACACCACCCCAAAAAAATAAAACATTGCCAAATAAAATATATCATTTTATTATTACATCCATTAATTTTAGAAAAAAATAAAAATATTTAACATCATATTGATTTATATAATATTTTTATAATGAATTTATTTTTTAATAATACTTTATTAATAGCATCTCTACCAAAAGTGGCACTGAGTGTCATTTTTCACGATGATGTGACACTCCACCGTATTGCAGACTCTATCCTGTCTATATATCAAAGAATATAGTAATCAGGATAAGCAGAGTCCTGATTAAAAATCAGTCAGCATTTTATGCAGGCAATGAACAGGACAAATGGAGTATCCCATGTCAGTCATTCAGGCCCCTCCTTTTAAATCACGCTATGAAAATTATATTAACGGTGAATGGAAAGCCCCGGTAAAAGGGCAGTATATGAAAAATATCTCGCCTGTTGATGCGCGCATATTATGCGAAGTGCCACAGTCTACAGCCGAAGATATAGAACTTGCACTCGATGCCGCCCATAACGCATTTAAAAGCTGGGGACGGACCTCCATCGGCGAGCGCTCTAACATTCTTCTCAAAGCAGCCGATCGCATGGAGGCCAACCTCGACCTTCTCGCACGCGCTGAAACGTGGGATAATGGCAAGCCTATCCGTGAAACACTGGGCTCTGACATCCCCCTGGCAATCGATCATTTTCGCTATTTTGCCGGCTGTATCCGCGCTCAGGAAGGCGGTATTACTGATATCGATCAGGATACAGTGGCCTATCACTTTCATGAACCTCTTGGTGTTGTAGGGCAGATTATTCCGTGGAATTTCCCCCTGCTGATGGGTGCATGGAAACTGGCCCCGGCTCTGGCTGCAGGCAACTGCGTGGTGATGAAGCCCGCTGAAACAACACCAGCCAGCATGCTGGTACTGATGGAAATCATTGGTGATCTCTTTCCTGCCGGCACAATCAATATCGTGAACGGTCTGGGGCGAGATGCAGGGTCAGCACTTTCCAACAGCAGCCGCATTGCGAAAATTGCCTTCACAGGCTCTACACCAACAGGCAAAATGATCGCGCATGCTGCTGCAGAAAACCTGATTCCGGCAACACTGGAGCTGGGCGGTAAATCTCCCAACATATTCTTTGCAGACATCATGGATCATGATGATGACTATCTCGACAAAGCCCTGGAAGGCTTTACCCTGTTTGCACTTAATCAGGGGCAAATCTGTTCATGCCCAAGCCGTGCTCTGGTTCATGAGTCTATCTATGATAAGTTTATTGAACGTGTGCTTCCACGGGTAAAAGCTATCAGACAAGGGAACCCTCTTGACCCTGAAACCATGATGGGTGCGCAAAACTCACTCATGCAGCAGAACAAAATTCTTGAATATATCAATATTGGACGCGATGAAGATAAAGCCGAAATACTGACCGGCGGTGCAAAGCCAGAACTTGGCAATGACCTCAGCAATGGTTTTTATGTTCAGCCGACAATCTTCCGCGGTGATAATACGATGCGTATTTTCCGCGAAGAGATTTTTGGCCCTGTTCTGACCGTCACTACATTTAAGGACGAAGCCGAGGCACTGGCAATTGCCAATGACACCGAGTTTGGCCTTGGGTCAGGCGTGTGGTCTCGTAATGGCAATATCTGCCACCGGGTCGCAAAAGGCCTGCAGGCAGGGCGTGTATGGGTAAACTGCTATCATATCTACCCTGCCGGCGCGGCATTTGGCGGGTATAAAAAATCTGGCATTGGTCGTGAAACACATAAAATGGTTCTCGAACATTACCAGCAAACTAAAAATATTCTCACCAGCTACTCTGAAAAGAAACTTGGTCTCTTTTGAGTCAAAAAAAGGGGAGCATAGTTGCATGCTCCCCTTTAACCGTTATTTTACAATGATCTAAAGAACAACGACGGGTAGAGACTATGAGCCGGAAATTTGAAATCCTGATCGTTGGCGGCGGTGTTGCAGGTCTTGCACTTGCAACACGCCTTGGCAACACAATGGGCAGGCAGGGCAAAGCACGTATCACCCTGATCGACAAAAGTTTTTCTCATGTCTGGAAACCAATGCTGCACTGCTTTGCAGCCGGCACTGCCCAGAATGAAAATGACCGCATCAGTTTTATGGCACAGGCCAGACGTCATCATTTTGAATTCTGGCCCGGTGAGGTAATCAGCCTGGACCGTGAAAAAAAGGAAACAGTCCTTGGCCCGCTTTATGGTGCAGACGGAAGCCTGGTGCTGGAAGGGCGAACGGTTAAATATGATGCACTGATCTTATCAATTGGCAGCTGTGCAAATGATTTTGGCACACCGGGGGTCTCTGAGCATTGCCTCTTTATTGACAACCTTGTTGAGGCCAATGGTTTCAACGAAAAGTTCCGCATGGAACTTCTTCGTTCCTATGCTGGCGATGGCGCCCTTGATATTGCTATTGTAGGGGGCGGCGCGACTGGCACTCAGCTCGCGGCAGAGCTGCACAAAGCACTTGAGCTGGCTGGCCTTCATAGTTTTTCACAAACGCCACCCGTACTAAATATTACGCTGCTTGAAGCTGGCCCGCGTATTCTGCCTGCTTTCCCCGAAGAAGTCTCACAGGCTGCCAGGCAGGAACTTGAGCGCATTGGCGTCAGAGTGCTTACATCTGCTATGGTTTCAGGAGCAGACAGTCATGGCTTCACCCTCAAAGACGGCAGCCACATACCAGCCACCCTGCGCGTATGGGCTGCAGGCGTCAAAGCACCTGAAGTTACCAAAGGTTTTGGCGACCTCTCCCTGAGTCGTTCAGGGCAAATTCTGGTAAAACCAACCCTTCAGTCTGTTGATGACCCTGCCATATTTGCTATGGGCGACTGCAGCTACATTGCCGACGACCCTTTGCCGCCAACAGCTCAGGTAGCAAGGCAACAGGCCCATCACCTCGCACGGCAGTTACCGGCATGGCTATACGATAAACGTGAAATATCGCCTTGTGTGTTCAACAACAAGGGAGCGATTGTCGCATTAGGGAATTATAATGGATGGGGAACTCTGCCTGGAGGCACAGTCTTTGGAGGCGGAGTATTTAAAGGGCTGTCAGCTCGTCTGGGGCACCTGGCTTTGTATCGCCAGCACCAGGTTGAACTTTATGGTGTATCACGCGGCCTGATATCCTGCTTTTCTGACTGGGTAAGCTCTCTGGTTAATCCTTCGATCCGACTTCACTGACCGAGCAATAAAAATGCCTGCTCAAATCTCTCTGAAGCAGGCAATCTGCAGCATAATAACACGCTGAATCAGAACGACCAGGTCAGTACGCCCCTTTACACTAATCCACTCATCTACAGCGGTTCTGAAAGCGGCAATTCCTGACCGGGCGGCAACTCTGGCTGCCAGAGCCCTGTCACCGCTTTCAGACATGCGTTGTTCCAGCGCTGCAGCCAGACTATCCTCCCAGCAGGCATATTTATTTAAGCTCACCGAGCGTAATTCCGGCGTACGTTCAATCAGACGCACAAAAGCAAGCGCTTCTTCTTTCGTTTTTGCCATGTAAGGAACAACAGCCTCGAGCGCAACCTGAATGACTGCCTGAGGCAGCATATCTGCCGGACAGGCATTTACTCTCCTGGTCAGAACATCTGTCATCTGCTGCGTCCAGGCCGTAACGAGATCTGCCTTAGCAGGAAAGTGACGAAACAAAGTCCGGCGTGAAATACCCGCCGCTGCCGCAATTTCATCTGTGGTTGTTTTATTAAACCCTTTTTCAGACAAAAGCCTCATGGCGGCATCGATCAGAGCATCCTGGGTTTGCCGCCTGCGTTCTTCCCGCCGCGAGAAATTGCGCGCCACATCAGATGCTACAACCCAATCAGACAAAACATAACCTTCAAAAAATTCATTCTCATACTCAATCTGATTGATCACATTAAAAACGGATCAAAAAAACCGAACGCAGTGCCGATGGTATGCCACTATTCTCAAAGTGTTACCACTCCTCATATGCCTCACTGAATGTTTTAGAACCTATCGGTTTCCAAACCGAATCTTCCTTAATATCTCCACGTGAGCCACGTCAGTCGTTCGATACACAGAACCCGCTCTGGCTCACCACCATACCCCCCTAGGGAATACCTTAAAAGAAATTAAGTTTAAAAAATAATAACAATAATACCCCTGAGTTTTAATTGAACAAAAAAAACAATAAACTTCACGTAATAAAAAATAAAATATGAAATATAAATAACTTTTTTATTTAATTTTATTTTTGACATATATCAAAAAAAATATCTTTTAATGTAATTAATCATAATTAAATATTAATTGTTTATTTTTTTATTTTTTACATTTTATGATTTATTTATCATTAATAAATTTTTAATTATTAATATATAATTTATTTGATGGTATGTGCAGATATACCTTATTTATCACGCAGGATTGTTTTTTCTTAACGAAACAGCATGAAAGATCATAGTTATTTATAAACAAACTCGCAGATGAGTTGCATTATAAATCACAACCTGATCATCCCCAGCTGCCTTCAGCATAATGTTTGCTCTGAGAACTCGTTGAAATAATTCAATTGATTACGTTTTAAATAGTTATGAAGGTAAACAGAGAATGAGTCATGTTACATCCAACGTCCTGTATGTTGATGATGGTCTGAATGGATGGACAAACCCAGGTGGATTTTACGGCGCCGGATTTACATCTGTAACCGTTGAATCCGGCGGAACGTTTGCCGGCGCAACGCTTACCTCCGGAGGCAGCTTAACAATCCAAAGCGGGGGCACTGTACTCAACAACACATTCGAAGGCGGTACGCTGACTGTTGAAAACGGTGGGGCTCTCAGCAATATAACTATCAGTAGCGCTGCAACCGCTATATTTTTAGCAGGCACCAACGAATATTATTACAATGTAAATTTAGACGGTGGCACAATAAGTGCCTTTAACTCTACACCTTACTTTAACTGGGGAAGTAATGGCGGCACACTCATTCTCGAAAGTGGGTCAGTCGATACAGAAGGTGAGAACCCTTCATCTGGAAATGCCAATATCATAGTAAATTCAGGGGCCGTACTATCCGGCACTGCGCTGGCCTCTGGCAATACACTCACTGTAAACAGTGGCGGCAGCGTCACCGGTGCAATTATCAATTCTGGCGCAACAGCGGTATTTTCCGCAGGCGCCAATGAAAATGCCACTCTCAATGGCGGCGTAATCAGCGCTTATAACTCTCCTCCTTATTTTACGTGGGGCAGTAGTGGTGGCACACTCATCTTAGAAAGTGGTGCCATTGACACGAACGAATCACCATTTTCTGGAAATGCCAGTATCATAGTAAATTCAGGGGCTCAGCTATCCAGCGCTACGCTGTCCTCTGGCAATACACTCACTGTGAACAGTGGTGGCAGCCTCGCCAGTACAACCATCAATTCTGGCGCAACAGCGGTATTTTCCGCAGGCGCCAATGAGGTAACTTCTGTCCATCTCAATGGTGGCGTAATCAGCGCTTATAACTCTCCTCCTTATCTGGGATGGACCACTAGTGGTGGCACTCTTATCTTAGAAAGTGGTGCCGTTGATACGTACGAAACTCCACCTGCCGGCAACGCCAATATTTACGTTAATTCAGGGGCGACCCTGCAAAGTACGACTATATCTTCCGGCAATACACTTATTGTAAGCAGCGGGGGCGTAGTCTCCACCCTTACTGTTACCAGCAGCGGTGGTGCTGGTATACGAGGCCTTTCGTCCTCTGCTGTTGTCTCTGGCGGAGGTGTTCTGGAGGCTGCTGCCGGCGGAATAATTGCAAATAATACTGTTGAAAGCGGTGGCTCCTTATATGCACGCGACGAAGGCGTAATAGGCACAACAACAGTTTCAAGCGGTGGTTCTCTTTATGCATTTTCGGGCGGTGTCATCTCAGGCAACGTCACAGCAGAAAGAGGTGCGCAGGTTACCATTCCATCAACCGCAGGGGGCACAGTAACCCTCACGGGTGATGGTAATTCTGACCTAGTTATTACTGGCAATACAAGCCCGACAACTGTTATCTCAGGTTTCACTCAGAATGTCGGAACAGGTGCTGTTGACAGCATCACACTCGAAAGTGTGAAAGCTAATGACGTTAAAGACGTCACATACCCTGACGCCGATCACGTCACATTCACACTTCAGGATAATTCATCCATTACGCTCAACATCATTGGTGTTGAAGAAATTGGCTATACTCTGAGTGAAAATTCTGATGGTGACCTGGTTTATGAGGTCTGCTTCCTGGCAGATACACTCATTGCCACACCCGATGGTACAATGGCCGTGCAGGACCTGAAACCAGGTGATGTTATCGTTTCTTATCAGGACGGAAAAGCATGCCATACCACTGTGACATGGGCAGGCAAGGCACATTGCACTGTAAAATCAG
This sequence comes from Acetobacter sp. DsW_059, assembly GCF_002153695.1. NCBI lineage: Bacteria > Pseudomonadati > Pseudomonadota > Alphaproteobacteria > Acetobacterales > Acetobacteraceae > Acetobacter > Acetobacter sp. DsW_059. The sequence continues at coordinate 30,854 of NZ_JOPI01000011.1, read as the reverse complement.
AAAAATCTGACGATGAAGCCGGCTACCCTGTTCGTATTCTCCAGGATGCCATTGCACCAGGTGTTCCTTTTAAAGACCTGCTGGTAACAGCTGAACACTGCCTGTTTTTCGACAATGCATTTATTCCTGCACGTATGCTGGTTAACGGCCGCTCAGTCTTTTATGACCGCTCAGTTCCGTCTTATGACTACTACCATATTGAAACCGAGGACCATTCAGTCATTATGGCTGATGGTATGCTGACTGAAAGCTATCTCGATACAGGCAACCGTAATGCCTTCAGGCAGCAGGGGAATGTGTTCATCTTTAACCCACAGACAAAAAGCTGGGAAAATGATGCCGCTGCTCCGCTGGATGTGTCACGCGAACGGGTAGAACCCATTTACCGCCAGATTGCACAACGTGCAGAAAAGCGCAGACTGCCACTTCAGACACTGCCGCCTGCACTCACAACTGAGACAAACCTGCATTTACGTTCAGCTAACGGACATATCATTCAGCCACTCCGTACAGTTGATAAATGCGTCATGTTCATGATCCCTGACGGTCTTGATACTGTGCAGATCGTCTCAAACAGCAGTAAACCCTCTGACACCCGGGGGCCATTTGTTGATGACCGACGCAATTTGGGTGTACTTATCGGCGAAGTGCTCTTTTTTGAAGGCAACAAAAAAAGAGAGATTATCCATCACCTCACCGATGACGCACTGAACGGCTGGTATGGTATCGCCCACCCTTCAGCACGCTGGACAAACGGCAATGCCTCTCTGCCACTGGGGCCTCGTAAACCAGGCAGCATCGGCCTGCTTTCACTCAGCATCGAAGCTGCCGGTCCTTACTGTGTAACGCAGGATGAGGAAGGCAAAAAAACAGCCTGAAGAAACACGAAGACCTGATAACATAAAAAATATCAGGTCTTCCTTTGAGTTAATCAGCTCTGCTCAGTCAGGTTAAAACTGAAAATACCGGAAGCTGCTATAATATTTTACTATGCAGCTTCCTTTACTCAGGAAGTATATTCAGGAGCTGAACAACTAACACCAGCCCAGAGCAGATAACTTGGTCAGATCATCCGGTGTTAACCAGCCTTCACGCAACATATCCCGGATCATCCACCCGAACGAAAGCTCTGGTGTTTGGATATGCGTATTAAAAGACATTGTTTCTGTAATATTTTTTCCATCAGACAAAACAGAACGCACAGCTTTTTCGGGCAAATTTAAACCATTATTCTCCTGCTTAGCACTCAGTAATGCTGCCACTGAAGCTGAATTCTCTGACTGATTGCATAAGATTGCCGCTTCGGAAAGTGCTGAATAAAGACGTTTTGTTTCATCCGGATATCTCATTTTCCATTGATCTGTTAAAATGAGCATCTTCTCCAGATGATCTGACACAGTAGCTGCTGAGCCTGATACAGCAAAGGCAAGGTGACGGAGCTGGGCATCTGCGCCCCAGGGTGGGCCGGCACAAAACCCGTCAATTTCTCCTCCCAGAAGAGCCTCAATCATACGAGCGGGAGGCATAACCACAATGTCTGTTTCCGTATTACGGCAGACAGAAATTTTTTTGAGAAATCGTGTCAGAATAAGGTAATGTGTCGAATAAAGGTGGACAACAGCAAGACGCGGCTTACGATTAAGAGAACCCTGCCAGGTATGAAACGCTTTCTTTTTGTCTGGTTCTGAAATCCACGCACTCTGTGCCGCAGCCTGCCCACGCAGAACAATACTATTCCCTCCTCTGCTGACAGGCAGACCAGGGCGTAAACCAATAGCCCTCCCCCGCTGCCCAAGCGCTGTCATTATAGCCAGAGGCGGAAACATAAGTGCCCCATCAAGGCCATTCCAGACAAGACCATCAGCAACGTTAGCCCATGAGGGCATAACAACAGGCTGAATATTCAGACCATAACGGGAAAAAATATCGCGTGCGTGCGCCACCAGCACGGGGGCGCTATCAGCCAGTTGTAAAACGCCAATACGGCATAATGAGCTCATACTGGTGTACTCCTGTCATATCGGGCAAGATAATCTTTAGCGATATCAGCTATTTTCCGTGATTTTTCCATAGCCTGCTTACGAAACCAGCGGTAAGCTTCATCTTCTTTACAGCATTCATTTTTCATAAAAAGCAGCTTTGCCCGATCTGTCGCTTCACGGTCAGACAATGTTTTTCTGGCGGCCTGTAGTTCTGCACTGGTTTGCCGAAAGCGGCGGTACAGTGCAATTGCAGAACGCAGCAAAGGTTTTACATCTTTTACCGGTGTATTCAGTACATTGTATGAGCAGACGCCAGCCGCAAACGCATCTTCCATCAGACTCTCGTCATCCTCATCAATAAACAGGGCAACAGGCCGCTCAAGGCCAGAGGCAGAAAGTGCTCTTACACTATCAAGTGCATCACGATCAGAGCGGCTTATATCTACCAGAACAATATCAGGTATATGTATGCGTACAGCATCAATAAGGCTGGTGCCCGGGTGAAGCATAACAACATCCAGAGTGTTGTCGGCTGCGAGCAGGCTTGCCAGGGCCCCTGCTCTGTGGGAATTTTCATCTGCCAGAAGGACCTTCATCACCCGTTGTCTTTCTGTTTAGTATACATCACGCAGATAGCGGCCGCTGCGTGCCAGCTCTGCCAGAAACTCCCCGGCCTGTTCAATGCTCATTGCACCATGATGGCTGACAATCTGTTTCAGAGTATCATCAACGTCACGTGCCATTCTTGCAGCATCACCACAGACATAAAGGCAGGCACCCTGATTAATCCACTCCCACATGGCAAAACTGTGTTCGTTCATACGGTCCTGCACATAAATACGTTCATCCTGATCACGAGAGAAAGCTGTATCAAGACGGGTCAGATACCCCTGAGCCATAAAATCCTCCAGCTCTGAGCGATAATAAAACCCATTTTTTTCATGACGTTCACCAAAAAAGAGCCAGGCAGGCCCTGTTGCCTGCCGGGCAGCACGCTCCTGTAAAAACGCGCGGAATGGTGCAATCCCGGTTCCTGGTCCAATCATAATTACCGGCAGACTATCATCCTCCGGCAGGCGAAAATGCGAGGATGGCTGTATAAAAACTGAAACTCCCTCACCACTTTTAAGGCGGGTCAGCCATGTGGAGGAGACACCAGGAAACGGCGTATAATTTACACCAACCGTCAGGTGAACCCGCTCCGGATGCAGACGCGATGATGAAGACACCGAGTAAAGGCGTGGTTGCATGCGCCTGAAAAGCCCTGGTATCTCCTGCTCTGAGGGTGGCACCGTCAAAGTGCTTATCAGGTCAGGCAAATATCCGCTTTCCGTTAACCCCAGCTTTTTCAGCAACGCCGGTGTCGGACGAGAAAGATCAAAGCACCGGCGCAGGGCGTCACCCAGAGACACGACCCCTTTATGACGCAGTGTGAGCATAGTGTTTTCAGCAAGCTGAAGGGCTTTAAGCACTTTCTGCACAATGGCTTCATTATTCAGTGGCCAGACCCCAAGTGCATCACCTGTAGTATAGTTTAAACCAGTGCCGGATATATCCAGCTCAACATGGCATGTTTCTTTCCCGCCCTCTTCACCGCTCAGATGTGTAACTTTAACCAGACGTGCAGTTACGGGTGTATCGCGGGTTATCCCCTCAGATACACATAGCGGCTGTTTCATTAACGGCTTTGTGTCGGTGCCCTTACCCTCATCCCCCAGTGCTTTGAGTAACTGAGGCTGCCAGGTCTCTACCACATCGTCATAATCAGGCTCACACTCTGCACGCTCAAGCAAACTAAATGCGCCAAGAGAGCTAAGCTGCTTGTCCAGTAAACGCCCGAAACCACAAAAACTGGCATAAGCAGAATCCCCCAATGCCAGGACTGCATAACGTAGTGTCGTCAGTGGGGTGTTATGCTGCTGCAGCATGTTCCAGAAAGGAACTGCACTGTCAGGCGCCTCGCCGTCACCAAAGGTAGAGACTACAAAAAGAGCTGTCCCTGTCAGATCGTCGGGAGAACACCCCTCCAGACCAGCAAGCCTCACGTCATATCCACTTTCACTCAGCCAGGAGCTGAGCTGTGTCGCCAGCATTTCAGCTCTCCCTGTCTGAGAAGCCCACCAGAGTGTAAGCGCCGGTCGTGAAGAGGCAGGCTGACTATCATTACGCGGAGCCACAGCTGGCAAACGTGAATAAAGTGAGGTCAGCAACCCGTTAAGGTAAGACACCTGCTCAGACGATAACGGAGCAGAAGGTGGAATAACCGGCACTGTATTCTCTGGCGGCGTCAGCCGTAACCCCTCCAGAAAGCCGTTTATCCAGCCGACACTCCCGCCCGAAAATTCTGGTTTTTTAAATGCTGTCAGGTTCAGATGCTGAGCAAGAAAATCGGCTGGCATAGTGTCAGTTCTCTCCTGTGTCACAGAGGAAGCAGTTCCGATTAAAGTAAGCGATACGGCACAGTGTTTAATGCCTGGCTGCAACGAAAGCGGATCAACCGCATCAGAAGTGACCTCATTGATGCAGAGCTGTTCACCAAACCGGTCATTCCAGTGGAAAGGTGCAAAACAGGTCCCTGGCGCCACGCGTGATGAAATATGCGCAGGCAATAAGGCTCTTCCCCGCACGGAGCGTATCTCTACAAGATCCTTGTCTGAAATACCTGTGTGTTTTGCATCGTCAGGAGAAATTTCAATAAACGGACCAGAATTAAGTTTATTGAGCTGCATGACCCGACCCGTTTTGGTCAGGGTATGCCACTGATGTTGCAGACGGCCGGTATTCAGCAAAAAAGGATAATGTTCATCAGGCTGTTCTTCCTGCGCCATCCATGGGCGTGGCAAAAACACAGCTTTACCATCAGAATGTGCAAAAACAGGAGGGGCCTGCATATCAGGACGATAACGAACAGGATGCCTTGTGGAGAGATCACCCTCTGCCGCAGGCCATTGAACAGGGCCTGTTTGCAGACGGGAATGACTTACTCCCGAAATATCGTAACCTGTCAGTGAGTTTGTAAACTGACCAGCTTCGGCAAATATCTCAGCCGAAGACGCAAATGAGAAACCCTCGCTAAACCCCATGGCACATGCAACTCTGGCAATAATCTGCCAGTCCGGCAGGGCCTCTCCGGGTGGCGCCACAGCCTGACGAGCCAGTGTCATGGTACGGTCAGAGCTGACCTGCACGCCATCGCCCTCCGCCCATAAAGCACCGGGAAGCAGGATGTCAGCATAACGGCCGGTTTCGGCATCTGCATAAGCATCCTGCACTATAACCAGCTCTGCAGCTTCAAGAGCGTCTCTTACTTTACCGCGGCGGGGAACAGTAGCAACCGGGTTCGTGCAGATGATCCAGCAGGCTTTAATTGCCCCCTCTGCCATATCTCTGAACATCGCAATGGCGCCATCACTTCCGCTGCTACGGATCGTGCCCGGTGGCAGTTTCCACTGCTCCTCACAGAAAGATCTGTCTGTTTCTGTGAGAGCTGTGCGCTGCCCAGGCAACCCCGGCCCCATATACCCCATTTCACGCCCGCCCATCGCATTTGGCTGGCCGGTAAGCGAAAACGGGCCGCTGCCGGGCCTGCAGATTGCACCCGTGGCCAGATGCAGGTTGCATAATGCGTTAGTGTGCCACGCCCCCGATACACTTTGGTTTAAACCCATAGTCCACAAAGACATCCAGTCTTTCGCTTCAGCAATCCAGCGTGCAGCTGTCCGTATATCGTTTTCCGAGAGACCTGTCAGAGCAGAGACACGATCAGGTGTATAATCAGCGAGGAATGCAGACATATCCCCCCAGCCGCGGGTTGAAGCCTCTATAAATTTTTCATCAATAGCGTTCAGCTCAATCAGCAGCAGAAGCAGACAATTGAGCAATGCCAGATCTGTGCCCGGGCGTATCTGTAAAAACAGATCTGCTTTATCAGCCGTCGCCGTACGACGTGGGTCCACAACAATAAGTTTCGCACCTGATGCACGTTTACGGTCCATAAGACGCAGAAACAGGATCGGATGACAGTCTGCCATATTCGCACCAATGACGAAAAACAGATTACTGCAGTCAAAATCTTCATACGATCCAGGCGGTGCATCAGCACCAAGAGACAATTTATAGCCTGTACCAGCAGCTGCCATGCACAGACGTGAGTTTGATTCGATATGGCGTGTGCGCAAATAACCTTTGACCAGTTTATTCGCCAGATACTGCGCCTCAAGCGACATCTGACCCGAAACATAAAGAGCAATGGCATCAGGCCCATGCGTTTCAAGAACAGAACGTAAACGCTTAGCCGTTGTCTCAATAGCCGCATCAAGTGATACGGGCACGGGCGACGCTGCCCGCTCTGAGCGAATAAGTGCTGTATCGAGGCGCGCTGAAGATGTCACCGGCTCATGACATGTACTACCTTTAGTGCACAGACGTCCTTTATTAACCGGGTGAGAAGCATCACCTTTCACCCGGACAATTTTCTGATCTTTAACCTCCATCACGATGCCGCATCCGACACCGCAATAAGGACAAACAGAACGGACTTCGCGGCACGTCATACAGAATTACGCCATCAACGTTTCTGTCGGGACAGCACCCGCCATACTAAGTGCACGAATTTCTACACGGCCATGGTGGATCCGCGCATCCCACGCCCGGATAGATTTTGTAACATCTTCAAGACATGCCCCGTCTGTCAGACGGAAATGCTGTTTATAAAGAGGGGAAGCCACAACGGGTTCTCCGTTCAGGTCTCCCATCAGTCCACGCCCCAGCACATTAGCATGGGAAAACGGATCATGATTATCAACAGCAAATACCTGCCCTTCCCCATAGGCATCGGGCAGATAGAACAAAGCAACCTGTATATCGTTATATAAGGCAACCACCCCGGAACGTGCGACCAGGTCCTCCCGAGCGCAAAGGTCTGTCCACTCCGCCGGGCCTGCTGTGAATGACTGCTCAGGCTGATTGTCAGCAGGTTTAACCTGATCGCGCTCAGGCACAGTACGAATGTTGGGGTCCGGGCGACTATCATTTACAAATGTACGGAAGCGTTTCAGTTTTTCCTGATCTGTAAGCGCATCTTTCCATTCACAGTGATATGTGTCCACGACATGCTGCATTTGCTGTTCAAGCTCTTCACAGATACCGAGACTATCGTGAATGATAACATCTTTCAGATATTCCAGACCGCCTTCCAGCCCTTCACGCCAGACAGATGTCCGCTGCAGTTTATCTGCTGTGCGTATATAAAACATCAGGAAACGATCAATATATTTGACCAGCGTTTCTGAATCGAGATCTGTCGCGAAAAGCTCTGCATGGCGTGGCCGCATGCCACCATTACCACACACAAAAAGGTTCCAGCCATTTTCCGTGGCGATAATACCAACGTCTTTACTCTGGGCCTCTGCACACTCGCGCGTACAACCAGAGACTGCAAATTTCAGTTTATGTGGCGAGCGCAGACCTTTATAGCGATTTTCCAAATCGAGCGCTTTACCAACACTATCCTGAACACCATAACGACACCATGTGCTGCCTACGCATGACTTAACAGTGCGGGTTGATTTTCCGTATGCGTGGCCGGTTTCAAAGCCTGCGTCAAGAAGCTCTGCCCATATTGCGGGAAGCTGGTGTAATTGTGCACCAAACAGATCTACACGCTGACCACCTGTTATTTTAGTATACAGATTATATTTTTTAGCCACCTGTCCCAGAATAATCAGCTTATCAGGTGTAATTTCTCCGCCTGCAATACGAGGCACCACAGAGTAGGTCCCGTTTTTTTGCATATTCCCCATAAAAGTATCGTTCGTATCCTGAAGGGGGATATATAACGGGTCGGTAATAGGTTTATTCCAGGCTGAAGCCAGAACAGAACCGACTACTGGCTTGCAGATATCACAACCAAGCCCTCCGTTACCGTACTGCGCCATAAGCTCTTCAAAACTACGGATGCCATGCACCCTGACAAGAGAATAAAGCTCCTGCCGGGTGTACGAAAAATGCTCACACAAACTCCGGTCAACCGTAATCCCACGTGCACTCAGTTCAGTCTCAAACACGTTTTTCAGCAAGGCGGCACAACCGCCACAACCTGTCCCGGCTTTTGTCTCATTTTTCAGCGCTGAAAGATCTGTACAGCCCTGCCCGACAGCAGCGCTGATGGCCCCCTTTGTCACATTGTGACAAGAGCAGATTGTTGCCGTTTCAGGCAGGGCATCAGCGCCCAGTAAGGCTGCCCCCTCCCCCCGCGGCAGTATAAGGGTCGCCGGGTCAGCCGGTGGTGCAATCCTGTTCTGCACATACTGAAAAATCGTATCATAATACGAGTTGTCACCGACCAGCACGGCACCGGTGATGCGCTTACCATCAGCTGAAAGCACAAGGCGACGATATGAGCCATCGGCCTCACCAATAAAACGATAGCTGGTGGAACCAGGCTCAAGGCCATGTGCATCACCTACAGAACCGACATCAACGCCTTGTAGCTTAAGCTTCGTTGACATGTCAGCACCGGTAAAAGCAGCCTCGGTATCACCAGCAAGTAATGCACTGACCACACGCGCCATGGTATAGCCTGGAGCGACCAGACCAAAAATCTTTCCCTCCCACAGCGCACACTCACCAATAGCAAAAATATCAGGATCTGACGTGCGACAGTGATTATCGATAACAATGCCACCACGCTGCCCGATAGCAAGCCCGCAGGTACGGGCAAGATTATCCTGTGGTTTGATACCAGCTGAAAAAACGACAAGGTCAGTTTCCAGTGACGTGTTATCTGCAAAAATAAGTTTGTGCCGATGCGTTGTACCCGCAACAATTTCCTGCGTCTGGTGCTGAACACGCACATCTATGCCCAGGGCCTCAATACGATGCTTTAAAGCACGTCCGCCCTCTTCATCAAGCTGAGCAGGCATCAGGTGAGAGGCCAGCTGAATAACACTGACATTAAGCCCTAACACTTTAAGGGCATTCGCAGCCTCAAGCCCTAACAGCCCTCCGCCAATGACAGTGCCATGCTGAACATTACTGGCAGAATCACGGATAAGATCCAGATCTTCCAGTGTGCGGTATACAAGACCAGCCGTGCCGGTATTACCCGGAACAGGCGGTACAAAAGGCAGCGCACCTGTGGCAAGAATAAGTGTGCTGTAAGGGAGCTGCATGCTCTCTGTAACAATAATTTTCTCATCACGGTTGATATGAGTCACCCTGTCATTCAGGTGAAGCGTGATGCCATGTGCATCGTGAAAATCCTCCTGATGCAACCTCAGCGCCAGAGCATCCTGCCCTGTCATATACTCTGTCAGGTGAACACGATCATAAGCCTGATGACGTTCTTCACCAAAAATATGAACATCATACTGCTCGTGCAGGCCATGCATAACAAGCTGTTCTGCACAATAGTGGCCCACCATGCCATTACCAACAATAATAAGGTTTTTTTTCTGGGTCATGGGCGTGCCTCCCGCCATTAAAATTTAAATTCGAGGGTTTGCATATAAAGTACTCCCTCTCTGGCACCGGCATCCCGCATCCCGTGTGAGAGAAGTATCCCTTCAATATCATGAGTCCATGCCCAGTGAGGGGCAAAATTCCAGGAAAACTGTGTGTAGGGCATAACACCGGTAAACCCTCCATGCAGGTTATTTCGCCAGCTGTAGATTTTACCATTGCCGCCATAAACAGCATCCTGCGTGTTAGCACGCCAGAAAACCGGAACATGAAATTTTATTTGCATATCAGGTCTTATCGCAAGATTAGCAACCGGACCAACACCAATAAGATTTTGCGATGTCAGAGAGAGAGAAAGGTCATTATAATAGGGCAAAGGCACATATGGTGTCGCAAAAGTGCCGACAGAACCGCTCTGTTTACTGTCTGACCCACCTGAAAAAATATCGGCCTGTATACCAAAACCTGGCTTACCAACCCAGTCTGGCCGGTTATATGTAATTGTAGCGTTAACCGCATAAGCACGAACCGAACGGGTATGCAGGCTGTTCTGTGCAGGACGAAACTGCCCCCCCTGGAAGACGCCTGTCAGACTGGTGCTGAACGGGCCGGCATTCCCCCACAGACGCATACCAATATTATCCCGACGTGATGAACCTTTTTGCAAACCACCAGGTGAAGCTGTCGGAATAGATGCTGCTGCACCGCTATATAAATAGCCAAGGAAAAATACATCAGCAAACATCTGGCTTTTTTGCCCCATAAACTCAAATGAAGGCAGTGCTGTTGATGTATAGGCACCATACAGACGGGCATTGTAATTTGTGCCATCAGCAAACACTTTTTGCGGCAGTTTATTGGTTTGCAAAAAGTCAAAAACATCTAATCTGAAACGTTTCCATATTGCATAGCCACGAAAGCCATCCCATGTCTCCTGCACATTTGTCAGGTCACGGGGTGACTGCATAGAGACAGGTGCATCAAGAAACAGCTGCCGCCCGCCTATAACCCCCATACGGGCACCAAGCAGGCGCCCTTTAACTTCAAGAATACCCTGCTGAAGATCAAGGCTCTCCCGCTCGGTGCCAAGCTGATAGCCATAGGTATTTGACCCGCCGGCAACACCATAAATAAACTCAGCATAAGCACGCACATGCTCACCAAGATGCAGGTCTGCGCCATACTGGTTACGTAAGAGCACCCTGCTGGCATTAGTTTTGCCGGCATAACCCATCTGAGGCTGATTTTCGAAAATATAGCGCAAACGGTTTTCACCACTCAGGCTGAGCCAGATACTCCCGTTATTATTCAGCCGAATATATTTAAGACGATTAAACCAGTCTTTCTGACGAACGGCGGGCGAAGTCCGGGCCAGAGCGCTCCAGTCCTCAGCCCAGCGGGCCTGGCCATAACCACCGGTAACACCAAAACCTGAAGCCGCATTATTGCCTGTATTAAATACACCCCAGTCAGGATGATAAAGCGCCCCGCTTATAATAGCTTTTTTATTGGGTAACGGCAGAACAGGAACAGGCACAACTGGCTGTGGAGGAATTTTTACCGCTCTCGGCGCATTTGCCAGAGCACATGCGTTATTAAGCATAAGGGAAGCAATGAGACCGCAGCTTCCCTGACGTGCAAAGCGTGTGAGAGAGTGCATTATACAATCCCTCCGGTCCATTTACGATGACAGAACGTAACGCAAATACAGGCGACAAAGCACAAAAGTGAAAAAACAAAAAAGCCTGGCCCATATGAACCGGCAAACTGACGAGCTGCCCCCAGTGAGGAAGCAAGGTAAAACCCGCCAACACCACCGGCCATACCAACAAGACCGGTCAAAATACCAACCTGGGCAGGAAAACGCACAGGGACAAGCTGAAAGACAGCACCATTGCCCAGACCAAGAGCAAGCATACCTGCAAAAAATGCAGCAAAAGCCAGATAAACCGAAGGCAGGCCCGCAGCAATGCTGGCAAAAATAAAGCCTGCAACAGCGTAAAGTAACATAAGCGCTTTTGTGCCACCCATGCGATCTGCCATTGCACCGCCAACCGGCCGGATAAATGACCCGCTAAACACGACAAAAGCCGTACAGGCTCCGGCAATGGCAGGAGGAAGATGATACTGATCATTAAAATAAATAGTGAGAAACGATGCCAGCCCCACAAAACCACCGAATGTGACGCTATAGAAAAACATCAGGAGCCAGCAACTGCGAGATTTTAATGTGTTTCCCCATGATGCAAGAGAGGGGCCCGATGGCCGTCTTGCAGGCTCGCGTGCCAGGCACACAAACAAAATCAGTACAATAATAAGGGGAAGTGTTGCCAGCCCCAGAACATTAAGCCACCCCATCACAGCGGCAAGACCTGGAGCAAATAAGGAAGCGAGTGCTGTACCTGAGTTACCTGCACCGGCAATACCCAAAGCAGTACCCTGATAACGAGGGGGATACCACGCAGACGCTAACGGCAGAGCTATAGCAAAAGATGCCCCGGCAACACCCAGAACAAGCGCAACCCAAAACATACCACCATAACTGTGAGGAGCAAGAAACCAGGTCAGGGCAAGACCAAAAATAACACAAAGCTGCGCACCAATAGCGACACGACGCGGCCCGAAAACATCGACCAGCGCCCCGGCAAGAACACGTAAAGCCGCCCCGGCAAGAACAGGGGTCGCAACCAGGAATCCCTTCTCTCCGGCATTGAGATGCAGGTCATGCGCTATCGAGATACCCAGCGGGCCCAGCAAAACCCAGACCATAAATGAAACATCGAAATACAGAAATGCTGCGATAAGAGTCGGCGCATGGCCGGCTTTCAGGAACCCTTTGTCCACAGAACGTCTCTCTGATGACTTACACATTCATGCAAAAGCCATCGCCCTTAAGGGCCAGCGAACCGCCGTTGATCCGCTCTGTGTCGCACTTCAGCCCCGAAAGGCACAGGTCATTTTCGCCCGCACTGACGAAAAGGTTTAATCTGAGAACATTATACAATCATAATAATTCGAAATCAAAATGATTTTAATGTAATCAAACCACTCCGCTCTGGTCGCGCTACCTAACAAAATCCCATAAAAGCGGGAACCCACCGAAGTGTTTTGCCTCGTGATTTTCTGGTATGATATTTTAACATGAGTGAAAGGACGTCTTATAAAAACAGATACGTCACAGCAACTCTGCCACGATCGCTGGCCTCACCAGGAAAACGATGCCGCAACAAACAAGGCAGGGTCATGAATATTTTCCTTCGGGATGCGTACACCATATTTTTTGCGCAAAATATCAATATTATTCTATAATTTATTTTATTAGTATTTATAAAAATAAAAAATTACTCAATATAAGTTATTATTCATGCATGATAATAAAAAGTATAAATATTTTGTTTAATTTATATTGACATAATCAGGCCTCTCACTCCTAATATTTATCCCCTTGCAAGAGCAGACTGTTTTTGCACCTACAGAACGGAGCTAGTGATGTCTTCCCCTTCTGCCGCTACAGCTTCTGATACCCCTCCCATTTCACCTTCCTCACAAACAACAACGAACGGAAAAGCTACTACCGGAAAGGCCATGCCTCTCGATGCTGCCGGTATCACACAAAAAATCATTGAAATGAAAAGTACACCGCAGGGACTAACTGCGGATGAAGCAAAACAACGCCTTGCGACAGACGGCCCTAACGTCATTCAGGCACATGAAGAAAGCCGCTGGAAAAAGCTGCTAAGCTACTTCTGGGGGCCTATCCCGTGGATGATTGAAATTGCAGTTGTGATTTCTTTTTTCCGCCATGACTGGCCTGATTTTTTTGTTATTGCCGGTTTGCTGATCTACAATGCGTCAGTTGGTTTCTGGCAGGATAACAAAGCCGCCAACGCTCTTGCTGCTCTGAAAAAAGGGCTTGCTCTTAAAGCATCAGTCTGCCGGGGCGGAGAATGGATTACAGTTGACGCGGCTGATCTTGTCCCTGGAGATCTGGTAAAAGTCAACGCAGGAGAAATTATTCCGGCTGATCTGCTGCTCACTAACGGCGCTTATCTGTCAGTTGATCAGGCTGCTCTGACCGGTGAGTCTCTCCCTGTTTCCAAGAAAGAAGGCGACAGCGCTTATTCGGGCTCAATTGCTCGTCAGGGCAGCATGAGTGGTATTATTACAGCAACAGGCAATAACACTTTTTTTGGTCGTACAGCCCGTCTGGTTGCTTCAGCAGGCAGCAAATCGCATGCAGAGCAAGCTGTTCTGCGCATTGGCGATTTTCTTATTCTGCTTGCAGCGGCACTTGCTCTTATTCTGGTCGGTGCCCGACTATGCCACGATCTGGCCAGTGGTACTGGCTGGCACTGGAGCGAAGCAGGAGCCATTGCTCAGTTCGTACTGGTACTACTGGTAGCTTCAGTGCCAGTCGCCATGCCCGCGGTTATGTCTGTCACCATGGCTCTGGGAGCACTGGCACTTTCGCGGCAAAAAGCCATTGTTTCACGTCTTTCTGCCATTGAAGAACTCGCTGGGGTTGATGTCCTGTGCTCCGACAAAACGGGCACTCTGACTCAAAACAAACTGACACTTCAGGCACCTATTCCCTTTGGTTCTGCTCAGCCAGATTCTTTGATCATCGCAGCTGCTCTGGCCACACAGAGCAACAGCACAGATGCTATTGACCAGGCTATTCTGAAAGCTCTGCCTTCAGCCGATGCATTAAACGGCTACAAACAAACTGACTTTGTGCCTTTCGACCCGGTTAATAAAAAAACGGTCGGTATTGTTCTGGGGCCTGATGGTCAGACAATACACTACGCCAAGGGTGCGCCTCAGGTTATTGCCAGGCTGTGCGGGATTAGTGAAGATGCAACAGACGAACAGGATACGGCCTATTTTGGAAAAGTTGCGGAGCTGGCAAGCCATGGTACCCGTGCACTGGGTGTAGCCACATCAAAAGATGCCGGAAAAACATGGCAGCTGTCAGGGCTGCTGCCAATGCTTGACCCACCCCGTCCTGATGCAGCCCAGACCATAGCTGAGTCAAAACAGCTTGGCCTGTCAGTTAAAATGGTAACAGGTGATGATGTTGCCATTGGTGCTGAAATCTCACATCAGCTCGGCCTTGGTGAACATTTGATAAAAGCAACAGACATTTTTGCAAAAGGCACTGATCCTGATAAAATTCCATTAGATGTTGCGCATGCTGTTGAAAACGCAGATGGTTTTGGTCGGGTCTTCCCTGAACATAAATTTGAAATTGTCAAAGCACTGCAGGAGCTGGGGCACATTGTTGCTATGACAGGTGACGGTGTAAACGATGCCCCGGCTCTCAAACAGGCTGACTGTGGCGTTGCTGTTAGTGGCGCAACTGATGCCGCCCGCTCTGCTGCGGCTCTGGTGTTAACCGCTCCTGGGCTGTCAACTATTGTTAATGCCATTGTCGAGGCACGCGCTATTTTCGAGCGTATTACATCTTATGTTTACTACCGTATAGCAATGACAATCGACATTATGTTCCTGGTCGTTATTGCCTACCTTGCATTTGGTTTTCAGCCTCTTACAGCCATTATGATCGTGGTGCTGGCTCTCCTTGATGATATCCCGATTATGACAATCGCTTACGATCACGTTAAAGCCAGCCCGTTACCGGTACGATGGAATATGCACCGGATTATCTCCTTTTCATCCGTCATGGGTATTGCCGCTCTGGCTCAGAGTTTTGGTTTACTTCTTATCGGCATATGGTGGATGCATACGCCTGCTCTGATGTCGTTTATCCCGCTTAATCCTCTGCTGCTGCAGACAATGATCTTCCTTCAGCTGGCCGCTGGCGGACATCTCCTCCTGTTTGTCGTGCGCACCAAGGGTACGCTTTTTCGTCCTCCCTACCCAAGTCTGCCGCTTTTATTAGCTGTTACCGGCACACAGATTGTTGCCGTTTTACTCTGCCTTTTTGGCATTCTTGTTCCTGCCCTTCCATGGCAGATGGTTGTACTTGTCTGGATTTATGTTCTGATCTGGATGGTCATCCTTGACGGCATTAAACTGCTTACAAACGCTATTTATGCACGTCGTGAAAAGAAAAGTGCTGAACTCACCACGCATATTCTCCATCGCTAAACCACTGTTTATGAAAGTAGCCCGTTATGGATCTTCGTAAAAAACTGATTGTAAAACCAGGGTCTTCACTAAAACTAAAAGATATTGATGCATCTTTTCATGGTAATTATAAATCCAAGGAAGATGCGATTAAAGACCTTGAGAAAAATCGCAATAGTATGGGAGAACTTCAGCAAAAACTTTATGGAGAAAAAAAGCACGCTTTACTTATTGTTTTACAGGGCATTGACGCTGCAGGCAAAGACGGTGTTTGCTGGCATGTCATGCAGTCAATGAATCCACAGGGAACATTTGTAAAAGGATTTAAACAACCAACTGAAATCGAAAAACGACATGATTTTCTCTGGCGTATTCATCCTTTTACACCAGGGCTTGGTCAGATCATTGTTTTTAACCGTTCTCACTATGAAGATGTACTTGTCGTGCGTGTACACGACCTTGTGCCCAAAGAGGTCTGGTCAAAACGCTATGAATTAATCAATGATTTTGAAAAAATGCTTTCAGCGAACAACGTCACAATTCTGAAATTCTTTCTTTATATCACCCCTGAAGAGCAGCTTAAACGTTTTCGCAAGCGCCTGGATGACCCTTCCCGCCAGTGGAAAATCAGTGATGCTGATTATAAAGAACGTGCTTTCTGGGATGAATATACAGCAGCCTATGAGGACATGCTTAACAAATGTTCAACTGAACAGGCTCCCTGGTATGTTATCCCCTCTAACCACAAATGGTTTCGCAATGTCGCAATTTCACAAATCATTGCAGACACCCTGACAGATATGCATCTGCAGCTTCCTGCCCCGACCGTCGATATTGAAGAGATAAGAAAGCTTTACCATAAAGCCAAACAAGATAAAGAATAACTCTCTTATGTTTGCGTGCTCACCTGAGCACGCAATGCTACAATCAGGGCGCCTGTATTAATGGATACTACCTTATTTTTCTTTCTGATGGTTTACGTTGCTATGGGCCTGGGAAAGCTGCCCGGCTTTAATGTAGACCGTACAGGGGCCGCACTGATTGGCGCCATGGCTATGATGGCTACCGGCTGCATCAGCCCTGAAGAGGCCTGGATTGCTGTTGATTATCGTACCATTGGCATGCTGTTCGGCCTTATGGTTGTATCTGGCGCTTTCACGGAATCCGGCTTTTATGCATGGACTGCTCAAAAAGTAGCGACTTTATCGGTTGGCCCTGCTGCTCTGCTCGCTGTGTTTGTTGCTGTAGGAGGCGGTCTCTCTGCCGTGTTAACAAATGATGTTGTCGTTGTTGCCATGACCCCGCTACTGGTTTCTGTTACGTTAACCCGCGGCCTGAACCCGGTACCTTTTTTGCTTGGTTTTTGTTTTGCCGCAAACACAGGGTCTGCAGGCACATTAATCGGCAGCCCGCAAAATATGATTGCAGCCCAGGAACTGAATATATCCTTTACTGGTTTTCTGTCCGTCGCCGGGTTACCTGCTTTGGTGTCTTTACCCATTGTGTGGGGTATCCTGGCGTGGCTCTACCGGGGTAAATGGACGCTACCCGCCTCTGAAACACAACTGCTGCTACCTGCGCAATCAGAAACGGCTGTTGTGCTTAATGTTCCTGAAACCTGCAAAGCAGCCTTTATCACTATTGCCGTTATTACCGCCTTTGTACTGGGCGTATGGTCAAAAGAACTGGTTGCCCTGACAGCAGCAGCTATTTTGCTTCTTAACCGCAAAATTTCCTCAAAAGATGTCCTTAAACAGGTTGATGCTAATCTGCTTTTGCTTATTTCTGGCTTATTCATTGTAAACGCAGGCCTGAGCAAAACACATCTGCCGCAGCACCTGCTTCATGAACTCAATAACTGGGGTATCGACCTGAGCAACCCTCTGGCCTTATTCGCTACCAGTGCCGGGCTGAGCAATATAATCGGCAATAACCCAACAGTAATGCTGCTCGTGCCCTTTTTACAATCTGCTCATAATGCCAATGCGATAGGAGCAGCCCTGGCTCTCGGCACAGGGTTTTTCAGCAACCTGATTATTTTTGGTAGCCTGGCAGGTATTATCGTTGTTGAGCAGGCTGCCCGCTTTGGTGTTAAAATATCATTCGGCACATTTATGCGGGCAGGTACTCCGGTCTCACTCGCCTGTATGGCAATGGCTGCACTCTGGATTGTTTTTCTTCAGTAGTACAATGCACGAACAATGACACGTGGAAAAACTGTATCCAAAAGTATATTTGTCGTTCCCGCACCTGCAATGACAAGGCGTATTTATTAATTTTTTCGATTGATTTTTTATGATTGAACAAAAAAACCGTTTCTCTTGTCATGTGTTCTTCACAAAACAGTCACACAACTCCTGGTAAACACAAGCTAAAGAACAACCGGTTTATATAATGCTCTGTCAGTCAGAGCATAGCATACATTAAAGGTGTGGCCATTGCCTGATATTCAGGGGACGGTATTTTTTATAGTGCTGCAACACCCGAAGCCGGAAAGCAAAACACGAAAGGTGACGTAACAGTGTTCGCCAGGTCTACGAAAGTCGCATTCTCGGCTTTTTTGTCTTTTTTTGTCTGTATGCCTGCGATGAGTAGCGCAGCAGGAATCGCTGCTTCAGGAGCCGGGCACATGCCGGCCTCGCGTTTTGCAACAAAAACACCAATCAAACATCTGGTCATTATTTACCAGGAAAACGTGTCGTTCGACCATTATTTTGCAACATATCCTAAGGCAACAAACCCATCGGGAGAGCCATCTTTTACAGCTGCATCCGGTACACCTCAGGTAAATAACCTGCAAACAGCACATCTGCTCGATACGAACCCGAACACGAATACAGCCAATGGCTCGGGGGCCGGTCTCCCATTCCGTCTCGACCGCACGCAGGCTGCAACCGCTGACCAGAATCACGCTTATACAGCCGAGCAGAATGCCACGCATAATGGCGCTATGGATCTGTTCCCTAAATATACAGGTAATGGCACATCAGGTGGTGTTGGCGCATTTGGTACAGAAGGTCAGGTGCTGGGATATTTTGATGGTAATACCGTTACTGCTTACTGGAATTACGCTCAGAACTTTGCGATGAGTGACAACAGCTATACAGACACGTATGGTCCGTCAACGCCAGGTGCACTTGAGATTGTCAGTGGTCAGACAAACGGCATTAACACTATTGCAGGTGCGAAGACATCATCAGCCATCATTAATGACGGTCAGGGTGGCTACACCATGATCAATGACGTTGACCCGGCTTATGACGTCTGCTCCTCTCACACATACACTGTGATGATGGAAAATTCCAAAAATATTGGTGATCTGCTCAATACAAAAAACATCCCATGGGGTGGTTTTATGGGCGGTTTTGATCTGTCAAAGGTCAATGCTGACGGCACGACAGGCTGTCAGCGTCAGACATATTCTGATGTTGTTTCACAAGATGCAGCTGATTACATCCCTCATCATAACTGGTTTCAGTATTTTGCCAGCACATCTAACCCGCAACATACCCGTCCGTCTTCAATTAAGGCCGTAGGTTACAGCACTATGCTGAATTCGACAGCTGCTGAACCCGCCAATCATGAGTATGACCTGAACGACTTTTACAGTGCTTTGAATGCCGGTAACTTCCCTGCTGTGTCATATATTAAGATGCCAGCCTATCAGGATGGTCATGCAGGATATTCCGATCCTCTTGATGAGCAAGAAGGTGTTGTAAAACTGGTTAACTTTGTTCAGCAGCAGCCTGAATGGAACAGCACCGCTATTATTATCGCATATGATGATTCAGACGGCTGGTACGACCACCAGTATACAAAACCACAGCATGGTTCATTTGATGCAACAGCTGACCAGCTCAATGGTAGCGGTGTATGTGGTACAACTGACAACCAGCCTGTGGGTGTTAGCGGCAAACCAGTTAATGGCCGTTGTGGTCCTGGCACGCGTACACCTTTTATCGTTATTTCACCTTTTACGAAACAGAACACAGTGAGTCATACTCTTGTGACCCAGGCCTCAGTAGTGCGCTTTATTGAAGATAACTGGCTCGATGGTGCTCGTCTGGGTGGTGGCTCTTTTGATAAAAATGCTGCCAGTATTGATGATCTGTTTGATTTTACACATGCGCGCTCGGGCCAGCTTCAGCTTGATCCGAAAACTGGTTCGGTTGTTACCAATACAGTAAGCAAAACAAAATATCGAAAAATATAACGGAGCGCCGCCTTAAATTTCTGTAAATTTTTGTGACGTTATAACTGTTCTGCATGAAGCAATTTGTAACTCATGAACAAAAAAGGTCTGATGGTTTCAGTCAGGCCTTTTTAAACTTTATTTTTTATAATTATCATTTTCATCAGACCATCCATCCGTTAATGTTTTTAAAAATGCAATAATCGCTTTACGTTCAGAGCGACTTAAAGCAGGTACATCGCCAGGTTTGCGGTTAAATGGCGCATCTGTTCTATCAACATTGCTCTTATAGACCTGTGGCAAATCATTATATAACTGCGCTTTTCCGCGGGTATCTTCAGGGTAAAAACGCTGAGGTTCAATATCTCTGAGGACATAAAAATCAAGAACATCCTCAAGCGAGTGAAAAATACCATTATGAAAAAATGTTTGTCGTGTTGAAGTATTTCTTAGAGTTGGCGTCGCAAACATTCCACAGTAAGGAGCAAGATTTTTGCGTCCGTCAGGCTTCTGATCACAAACACCCAGGTCATAATATGACGGATTTTTATTACGTTGCAGTGCCATATTGCGGGGGGCTGCCAGCGCTTCATACTGATGATCAGTAAAAAGTGGCGGTAAACCATCCCTTCTTACTGTATCCACATGACATGCTGCGCAATTCCCTTTAGCTGGATCATTAAATAAAACATATCCTTTACTTTCTTCAGGGGTCAAATGTGCTTTACCCTGAAGCCAGAAATCAAACTTACTTGAGTAAGGGTGGAATGCCTGATTTTCAATCTGATACCGCGCAAGTGCAAACAGCCCTTCAGCAAGCAGAAAATCAGGAGATTTCTGACCACGCACCCCGGCAAGTTCACGTAAAGGCGCCGCATAATCTGCTGTCTGAAGACGCTTAATAACCTGATCTTTATTCGCGGCCATTTCATCAGGATCAAACATTGGTCCGCGCGCCTGTTGCAGCAATGTATCGACCCGCCCGTCGAGAAAAAGCCCTCCCTGCGGGACAAGATTAGCCGCTGACGAGGCTGTGTTAACTGCACTTTTGGCTGCATGTGCTGTACCTGTAGCTGGCACAGCAACAGCAGGCACGACATCATCAGCCACAGCATCATCCGGCCCGATACTAAAAGGAGGCTGACGTTCAAGATAAGTCAGACCAGGTATCTCACGTCGTCCCTGCCGGTCTGCATTTCTGCCACCAAGAAAAACCGGCGCTGTACCAGCTGGCCCATAATGAAGGGAAGGCTCATGGCAGGATGCACAGGAGAAATATCCTGATCCTGACAAAGCCTGATCAAAAAACATTGCCCTCCCTACCCGTGCCATCGCCGACAAAGAAGACGCTGTATGCAGGCGAATATGGCGAGGACAAGGGTTACTGCCATCAGATGCAGGGTTGCAGACTGCCGCAACTGATACCGTCTGAGCCCGGCCAGATGGAACGCCACTTAAGGTAAAAGCCAGAGCCGGAACCGTTATACGAAAAGAGGCTTTAAAAAAATCAATACACCACACACGTTAAGCCTTAATGAGAGACACCGGCCTCATATCACCTTTTATACTACCGTTTTATTATTTTTTTATGAAAACGACACGACTGCCCTGAAAAAATATTTTAAGAGCTAATAACATGTTTTATATACGCCAGAAACAGCCCGCTCAGAACTCGCAGATAACTGAAAAAAATGTTCCACGCCGCTGCCCATATTGTGCCTGATAAATACCAACACCACTGCCATTTCTAAGCTGATAGCGCTTATCAAAAAGATTTATGATATCGGCACGTATTTTAATATCATGCCTGGCAGCTATCTGTGTAAAAGTATGCTGATAACCTATATTAAACACGTCATACTGAGGCTCTTTTTCAAGATTAGCAAATCCACTCCGCAAACCATAACCATACACGAAATCAATATATGCCATATCGTACCTGGTTATCCATGATGCACCTGCCGTTGCGGTGAACTCTCCCTGATGATCAAGCTGAATAGAATGTGATTTTATGTAAGCAAGTTCAGCCATATCGAACTGATACTGAGCTGAATTAATGTCACGTGCTGACGTTTTAACAAAAGAGAAATTACCAAATAATGACCATGGTCCATGCCGCCACGAGCTGCCAAACTCTGCACCATAAACACGCCCTCTTCTGTAACTGAAAGGTGCAAGAATAACGGCACGCCCAAATTGTCCGAGATCAGTCAGATCATGTGCCCATTTAGCATAAGCATCAATCGTAACCTGAAACTCTGGTGTAATACGCTGAAGAATACCAGCATCGACATAATTTGATTTTTCCACCTTTGTTGCATCATTTATCATATTTGCGGCGGCATTGGTTGTACCTGCATATTTTAAAAGTGTTGAAGGATAGATATATTGTGGTGAGGGTGGTGCAAAATAGCGCGAATAACCAATATGCAACGCTGTTGTATGCCCTGGTTTCCAGACAATATTAGCCCTTGGGCTTATCTGCCCTTCATTATCAAACGATGATGCAAACCGGTCATAACGAACACCATAATTGAATGTCAGAGCAGGGGTAATTTTATATTCGTCCTGAATATAAGCACCAGCTTCAACCGACCAGTTCCCTGTATTATCAATCAGACGAACAGGAACATCAGAACTCTGACGGCCCTCTGCATTAACCGGAAACGCAAGCGTATTTGTATCCAGTCTTTCAGATGTATATTGCCCCAGAAAACCAGCCCGCATTGTATGGCGATGTGCAATTTTGTAAGAAAGATCGAACTGCATGCCACCTGTAGTAAAATCGTTGACCTCATGCTGAGAAACACCCTGATAAAGCAGATCCCGATCGGGGTCAGGTTTGTAATCAATCCGGCCATAACGAAAATAGGGCGAGGCCTGAAAATTTAATTTTCCTGCTGTACGCTGATAGGAGAGCACAGCATAATAATTCTGTTCTGTCTGAGCGTCATTCAGCTTTGACCAGTGCATTGATGGAGCATGCGGGTTTAAACCCGCTACATTATAAATCGTCGTATAATCAGGGCTTTTAACATCAAATGTTTTAAAAGAATCAGGTATCTGAAAATCAGCATACGATGCGCTGGCAAGCAGGGTCAGACGACTGACCTCATCAGGGTGATAAGAGAGATATGAGAAAGCTTTCTCCTGCCCTGTTCTGTCATGCACAGCACGAAAACTGTTACTCGGGTTTTCAATACCAATGTCATTGCGCGTATATGATAACGTGGTGAAATAATCGAGTTTACCATGCGTTCCGCCAAGCTGAAGAGACGGAACAAATGTGTTGTAACTGCCACCATAAAGCGAGATCTGATTATGTTTCAGAGTATTGCCTGTTTTTGTAGTGACATCCACGACCCCGGCAGTGCGAAACCCAAACTGAGCTGGCAAAGTACCCGTAAGCAAATCCACTGACTGAATAATACGTGTATCAAGTTCCTGACCAAACCCGTTTAACCCCTCAGGCAGGAGCACGCCGTTGACACGGTAAGACAGGCCACCATGTTCACCACGCACATGGACTTCTCCATAGCTATCCAGCACAACACCCGGCACACGAAGCAGAATCTGGCTAAAGGCAGCATTCTGTCCACCTGGGGTTGTGGTTATCTGACGCTGATCAATATGGTAATCAACCGCTCCCAGCCCGGGAAAAATACGGGCACGAGCACGGTTAAGATGACCAACAACATTGATATGCTCTGAAGATGCAGAGCTATCCTGTAATTTTTCATCTGAAACCGAAGATTTTTTCGCGGCTTTTACCTCACGATGAAGCAGGTCCCCGCCACTATGTCCGGCCGAAAAATGCGGCAACATATCAGCGGACCGGGAAGAGCTTAGCCTTTCTGCACGGGCAACATCTAAGCTTAACCAGCCCAGACCAAAGACAGCACAGGAATAAAATACACCACGCAAACCAGCCTGGCCAAGATCAACTCCGGCGTTAAAGGGAGTGATATTATGCCTTAGCTTATAAAAATAGCATTTGCTATATTTAGAGATACACATAGGTGCCAAACTTCTTCTGCCAGAAATATCTTAGAAAAAAGTGAACATAACACGCCCACTTAAGCGTATCTGCCAGATATATGCAATATGCTATATTAATTAGCACATAGATACTCATAAAATTCGCGAATGGTCATTCAGTCATAAGCATGATATTATGATGGTTATAAAATATGCATTTCAGAATAATCTTCACCTTATCAAAGCCGGGATAACCGCAACCAGATATATGAAAAAATACATGGAAAGACCTGCCCCACTCCCGGATACAGAAACCCACTCTGAAGGTTTTCGTGCAAACCGCGCAGCAAGACAAACTGTTCTTCATGAAGATTATGTCGAACTTATCGCAGATTTACTTGATGAAGGTCAGGAGGCACGTCAGGTCGACCTGGCTGAACGTCTCGGAGTATCACAACCAACTGTTGCAAAAATGCTGGTGCGCCTGGGACAGGAAGGGCTGGTCGCCCGAAAACCCTATCGCGGTATCTTTTTAACACCCGCCGGAAGGGAAATGGCTGACAAAGTTAAAGCACGCCATCGGGTTGTTGAGACATTTCTTCTGGCTCTTGGCGTTAGTCCGGATAATGCGCGAATTGATGCCGAGGGGCTGGAGCATTACGTAGGAACGGAAACACTTGAGGCATTCCGGATTGCTATGCGTGCAGATATTTCAAATTTCATGAAAAAAGCACGAAACAATGACAGCCCGGCTTAATGTTTAAACCGTAAATTTTCTCTTATACCTGCAGGCCTGTTATTTCAAACAGACCTGCAAATCATAAAGATTTATATTATATAACTAGTTACAAGACATCATATATTTTCTTTTTGATATTTCAGAACTCAGATATGGACCAGCCGCAACAACCTCGACTGACAGCATCGCTAAACTCTCAACGTCTGATCGATTTAAATAAAGAACGGCGTCCCCTTGTGTCCAGCGATATAACTGACTTTCTATAACATCCCAGCCCGTCAGCTTTTCTGCCATCAGATGATCGTTAATAGAACGATCTTTCCCTGCATCAAGCAATATAATTTTACCGACAAGGACACCCAGCTGGCGACGATCATCGACATAAGGCCCTTCTGTATCACAGGGCCTTGATGTGCGGGAGATTATCCTGACTTTTGAAATTCCCGGTGGAACCATGAAACTTACAAAATTTCCCTGCTTTCTGGCGGGTCTCAGGATTTTTCCTGTTTCTGACAGTAAATGAAGATCTGCATCATGAACAAGATCTACTGTATGTTCCTTAATAATACCCATATCATCTGCGCGTTTTTCAAGCGCACGATATACTGGTTCAACAAAAGACCGGCTAACCATAAGAGGCGCGGCAGCGTGATCAATCCAGTTATGAGGTTTTTCTTTAAACCTCATAATACCTTCTGACACACGAAAATTACGCCTGCTACCAGTATTAAGATAACTTTCAGTTTTTACGCCGTTAACCATGATAATAGCATGATTACTGACTTCAATATGATAATATGCGTAAGTCGTTACTGTTTTATCATAGAAAATCGTACGGCCATTAACCAGCATCCGCACAGGGATAAAAGAATTTTCAAAAAACAGGCAGTGCTCTGACGTAATCAGAAGATCCTCAGACGGAATACCCTGCGCAAGTGCACCGCGCAAAATGCGGACAGGATACCCAGCTTCGTCATCAGACAAATAAGGGTTCACAACGCAGCGGGCTTCCCCCGTCCAGATCAGAGGAGATGTTATTTCAGCTCCGTCTACATAAGTAACAATCTCATCACCCGCACGCAAGTCTTCAACCAGAACTAAGCCTGATGGTGTATGAACCCTTGCGCCGGCAAGGAAGCAGGAATCATCTGATGTAGCAGTATAAACAGCACCCTGATTAACAGTTAACTGCTGATTAACGACCTGAGGCGTAGTTAATGTACCCCCCGAAGAAACAAGAAGGCTGACGCGGCCGTCTCCTGCAGTGAAAGCTGAACCATTAAGAGTGCCTGAGGTATTATTTCCACTCAGATGTGACTCTGTATAAATATCATTTATTGACGTACCGCCATTTTTTATAACAGTAATTTCTGATTCATAAATATTATTAACTGACGATCCACCTGATGAAATATTAAGATACCCATTGGCTGTATAGGAATCTTCAATTAATCCACCACTACTAACATTTATAGTAGGACCAACACCGTTATATGTATGAACTGCTGTAATTCCAGTCACAACAGCGCCACTCAAAATGTTTAATGTTGTAACATTCCAGAGATCGACTATACCACTATAAGAAGTCTGACTACTTGTATAAATTGTAACACCATCTGAATTCAGAGAGGCTGTCCACACACCTCCACTAATAACCTGTGCTGCATTTACAAGATCAGGAGGTGAGTAAGGCGTTGAGATTCCATTATAAACACCACCACTCAGCAATAATAATTTTTGATTTGTAATATCAGCATCAGATATAGAAGCACCTGATGAAACTGTAATAACACGATTAGCAGTACCGACCCCAAAAGCAGAACCATTCAGAGTACCTGTTGCAAGCGAACCTGCACTAAAGGTTTCCTTTAAAAACGTATCATCTGAAGAGGAGCCTCCACTCCTGATAAATACTGTTTCCGCTTCATATGTATTGGCTATAGATTTCCCACCTGATGAAACCGTAAGACGACCATTTGCAGTATATGAGCTTTCCAGTACACCTCCACTGCTTACAAATATTCTGGGGCCACTTCCCCCTGGATAAGAGTGAACCGCAGTAAGCCCACTAACAACTGCTCCACTTTGGATGTAGAGATTAGCCGCATTCCATAGATTCACAGGGCCACTTATGACTGCTGTACCACTGGAATAAACTGTAACACCATCTGAGTTTAAAAGGGCTGTCCATGTACCACCGCTAATATTTGTATAATTATTTTCTATATCAGCTGAATAATCCTGGGATGCAGATGATGTGCCAGCCATTTTGTTTTCCCTGATATTTATTACAAATAAAAAATGTTAGTAATTTACTAAATATATTTATTTGTAATAAGGGTCAATTTTTTTATCTGGTATAAATCAGAAGTGATAAAAAAATTATCTAAAATTATATGAATTGATTCCCTATAATAAATAATTATACGAATTAAATTACTAAAAATAAATTTTATTGAAAAAGTTTTAAAATGAATCATCCAGGTCGTATCGTCAGTTAAGCTCTGCGCGTTTAACGTCAGGATTTTATGCTCTGGCCGATAAGACATTTGATGCAGACTGGCTATAGACAACATTCCCCGTCGCCATACAGCTAACTTTGTTCATTATTCTGCTTAACTGACGACACACCTTAGCCAAACAGTATATATGTATAACAAGATGTGATAATCATTATATGAGAAAGATAGAATTTAACCTTTTGACGGCATAAAGTATTATATACCATGACAAAACGTATTATTGTTACAGGTGCAGCAGGGTTCATCGGCAGTAATATCATCCGTGGCCTTAACGTGCGTGGTATTACAGATATCATTGCCGTTGATAACCTGACTCATGGCGATAAAGCGTTAAATCTGGCTGATCTTTCAATTGCAGATTATATCGATAAGCACGATTTTTATGATGCATTACTTAGCGGTCACTATGGTCAGATCGAGGCTATTTTCCATGAAGGTGCCTGCTCTTCTACTACAGAGCAGGATGGCCGCTATATGATGGCCAATAATTTTGAAACCAGCAAAAAAGTTCTGGCCTACAGTCAAAAAACCGGGGCACGTTTGCTTTATGCTTCAAGTGCCGCAACTTACGGGGCGTCTTCAACATTCAGAGAAGAACCAGCTTATGAAAAACCTCTTAATGTTTATGGCTACTCAAAATTATTGTTCGATCAGGTTGTCAGGCGGAATTTACCCGACCTGAAAACACAGGTTACAGGTTTTCGTTATTTTAACGTCTACGGCTGTCGTGAGCAGCATAAAGGCAGCATGGCTTCAGTTGCTTTTCACAATTTCAATCAGTTCATGACCAATGGTTCAGTAAAACTTTTTGGAGAATATGGAGATTGCGCCGCCGGAGAGCAGAAGCGTGACTTTATTTTTGTCAATGACCTGATCAATGTCAAACTCTGGTTTTTTGACCATCCGGAGCATAGCGGTGTGTTTAACCTGGGCACCGGCAAAGCTCAGCCATTTAATGACATTGCTTCAACCGTTGTGAATACAGTTCGCGAAATTAAAGGATTACCCTCCCTCTCCCTCGAACAAATGCTAAACGAAAACTTTATAGAATACATCACATTCCCCGAAAAATTACGCGGAAAATATCAGTGCTTTACTGAAGCTGATATGAGCCAGCTACGTCATACCGGGTGTGATATTGTGTTTAGTGATGTTACACATGGTGTTAACCAGTATGTAAATGAACTTTATACGCGTTATCAGAGCTGACTATTTTACTGGCTGTAAAGAAGCGAAACATATAACCGGGCTATAGAGTGTACGACGATCAGTGAGAAAGGATAAAAGACCTTCTCACTAATCATGAAAGTTGTGTCAGATACAAATCACAACAATAAATTCATGATGCTCAACAACACCATTATCCTAACGAACAAGCATACCCCCTTAACTCAGGCGGTATCATAAAATATCACAAGACCTATGCGAAAGTGATGCTACTGCCAGATATGCAAGACGCTTTACCTCTCGTCGACCCAGTGCAACACTATCTAAAATTAGCCCACAACCCACGGAAAAGAAACCAAGTATCATCAGACCAGTAGACAGTACAGCTGTGGGTAGTTTTTTAACCAACCCTGTATGAAAAAAGTCTATGATAACAGGGGTTCCCAAAAAAATGCTCAGAAATATTATACAGATACCGATAGCACTAAAGAAAAATAAAGGACGTTCCTGCTTAACAAGCTTAAAAATCATTCGAACAATACGAAAACCGTCTCTGTAAGTTTTCAGCTTGGAAACCGACCCTGGTGGTCTTTCAATGTATCGAACAGGCATCTCGCCCACCGGCATGCTTAATTCAAGAGCATGAACAGTCAGCTCTGTTTCTATTTCAAAGCCAGATGAAAGAGCCGGAAAAGATTTAACAAACCGACGCGAAAACACCCTGTAGCCAGAAAGCATATCAGAAAGCCTGCGTCCGAATATACTTGCGACAATACCTGTCAGAAGCTTATTACCAAAAATATGCCCCCGACGGTACGCCTCATTACAATCTGCAACACGCGCACCGTTAACCATGTCCAGGCCATCGCTCAATGCCATTCTAATCATCTCAGGGGCAGCAGCAACATCATACGTTGCGTCGCCATCAATCAGAATATAAAGATCAGCATCAATGTCGGAAAACATGCGACGAACAACATGCCCTTTCCCTTGTAAGGCCTCAGTCCGAACAATTGCACCAGCCTTACGGGCACGATCTACCGTTTGGTCTGTTGAGTTATTATCATAAATATAAACTGGCACACCCGGCAATATTTTATGAAATTTCTCTACTACCGAAACAATGGTAACCTCTTCGTTATAGCACGGTATTATAACAGAAATTTTTAAATTTTTTAATATTAGAAAGTAATCTTTTTCATTTAGTGATTTTATTTTATTTTCCATTTTTATTAATTCATCACCAATTAAATAAACTATTTTTTCACGGGATTGACGAAGAAAATATCAATAACATGATCATCAATCTTTTCCCCTTTTAAAGCTCTTACGAGAATCTCACTTCCCAGCTGCTGAAGGGAAAGTACACCATCAGGATGTACATGTTTGATTTTATTCATATTCTGGCTTTCATTGACCAGAGAAATAGTTTTAGTTTTTTCACCTGATATTTCCTTAGATGTGAGAATAACAAAAGCATTATCCGCATCATTATCCATCAGCGATATAATATATTTTGCTTTGTCAGCCCCTGCCTGTTTAAGGGTATCTATCGCTGAAGGGTCACCTTCCACCACATCCATATAATCCGGAAATAATTTTTTATGATCCGGGTAGCAGACCACTGTTACGACAGCTCCACCATCAGCAAGATTTTTACTCACACTTTGAGCCAGAGAAGAAGACCCTGCGATAATGTAATGATTATTACGAACCACGTAAGAAAAACCCCCTGTAAGAATACGATGTACATTATGCCGAATTAACGTTCCAGCAATTGAAGCAACCGACGCTGTAAAAATAGTAATACCAAATATAATAAGGGTAACTGTAAAAAGTCTCGACGTGGGCGTACACGGTACGATATCACCAAATCCAACCGTAGACATACAAACAATGACAAAATAAAATGCGGAGTATAAATCCTCAATTTTAGGATTAAACTGACTACCAAGATAAAGAACACCAAGGGTTCCATAGACAATTAATGAAAGTATACTAAAAGAAGAAAGTATGCTTATTCCTCCTATACTGTATCTATAAAACTGCCGCCAGAATGTCGCCAGAAATAAAATTGATATTACTTCATATATATTATTTAATTCATTTCCATTTTTCATTATTAAGTTAAACAATACCATAAAAAATAACAAAGATATAGAAATAAACCATGCTATACGGTTTCTTATGGTCAACATAAAAGACATAAAAAACAGCGAGAATCCGACTATAAATTCAGGAATATCTATAATTTCTAAAAAACTTAACGCATCACTCCATGAATGGAAATCATATATCGTATTAGGTATTATTTTTAAGATTTTTTGCACAACAGGATAAATAATAAGATATCCGTTATGGGCCACCATAATGGATATAAGATAAACATAAATTATAGGCTTTTTAAAAACTTTTAATACACCTATCATACCAAACCCCGTGCCTGCCCACTTTAGAAATACAACTAAGTATCAGTATATTCCAAAACATTTCTGCCCTAACATAACAAAAATATCAGCAAACCTGGCAGATGAACAGCACCACATATAAGGTGATATTATAAAATAACAATTAAAGTAAATATTAAATACATCTGTCTATTTTTATTATAAAAAATGGCTTTCCTAAATAAAAAATATCAGGAAAGCCATTTGACCTTTTTACTTTCTGATACGGTGTAGGTCAGCGATATTGAGGCCTGGGTTAAGCTCGAACGTGAAGGT
>NZ_JOPI01000104.1:0-364 GCF_002153695.1 Acetobacter sp. DsW_059 | reverse complement strand
CTACGGCGTGTCGTCAGTTAAGGAGGATGATGACTGAGGCAAACTGCACGGCTGCGAGGAACGTTGATTTCAGTTTATCGTAGCGTGTTGCGATTGCACGGAACTGTTTGAGTTTATTAAAGAACCGCTCGACAAGATTACGCTCCCTGTAAAGAGCGAAGTCTGTTTTCCGCTGCATCGTTCTATTACGTTTTAGCGGAATGACCGGGGTAACGCCGCGCTCTGTCAATCGGTCGATCAACCTGTCTGCGTCATACGCCCTGTCAGCAAGGAAGGCATCCGGATCGATGTTTTCCGGCATCGGTTCCGCCCGGTTGATATCCGCATCCTGACCCGGTGTGATGTCGATCTCCACCGGATTGCC
>NZ_JOPI01000103.1:0-1343 GCF_002153695.1 Acetobacter sp. DsW_059 | reverse complement strand
GTGTTTTCCTATTCACTGTCAGAGGCATCAGACTGCTTTCCTAGGGCGATGTCTGATGCCTTTTCTTTTTTCTGCAAATCACGAAATACCGCCTGAATTTCTCTGTTCATGCTACGGTCATTTCTGCGAGCTCTTTCTTTAATATATTCAAGAAGACTTCTGTCCGCTCGAATTGTTAGTGAGCACATATCTTATTCCTTTTTAGTGCATCCATTTTGGGCGCACTCCATATGTATCGTGCATCTAAAATGAACGCAAGTAGAAAGTGCGCCTAAAATGAATTATCACTCAGGAATGTCTGAACCACGGCTATCTGTTTCGATTCGAATGACGCGCTCTTTGCTTGATTCTCTGAAAAGAGAAGCGGATGCGCGTTCGCACTCAATGAACGCTGAGATTGTGCAGCGTCTAGAAAGGTCTCTTGACGCAGAAAGACCTGCATTGCGAGAGTTAGACTTAGGGAATTTAACGGTTGATGAAACTGCATTAATAGCAATTTTAAGAACGGTAAGCCCAGAGAAGCGTGAGGCTTTTATGACTGTGGCAAGGGCGGCTTTTTCCTCTGATGAGTAAATAAATAAGTTCACGATGCGCGGCAGTCATAGTATCTATGTGCATGTATTTTGAGTGCTTATGTTTTCTTTTTATTAATCAGGTGCAATAGATAATCCTACTGTTTTAAGCTGCCCTAGGATTCGTAAGTATGTCAGAGGATTTTCGTTAGAAATTTAAAGCATTCTCAGAGCGTATGATCAGTATATCAACGCGCTGCACCAATGAAGAAGCAACAAAACTTTTTTTGGTTCTCCCGTTAATTAACTTCCTCGGGTATGACACAATGAACCCAGATGAAGTTTGCCCAGAGCATAATGCTGACTTTTCAGATAAATATAAAAATAGAGTAGACTTTGCCATCCTGAAGTCAGGGGCCCCAGTGATTGCAATCGAATGTAAAGCATTGGGCGCTGAATTAAAGGATGATAGAGGGCAGTTAAGGTCATATTTTAACGCGGCTCCAACAGTAAAGATGGGTGTTATTACTGATGGGATGGTTTACGAGTTCTATGCGGATTCAGATGAACCCAATATGATGGATTCGAATGCATTCTTATCTTTTGATTTACACGATATAGCCAAAGGTAAAATAGAAGACTCTATAGTTGATGGGATCACGAGCCTTCAGAAATCTAATTTCGACCCAGAAAACATTGGAGCCGAAGCAAAAAGAAAGCTAATTTTTCAGAATTTAGTTCAGCAAATTGAAATATTAGCTAAATCTCCTAGGCTCAGGACCTGTTAATTTATTGAACTGAGCGAGAGATTGTGATTCACAGGCTTACCGA
>NZ_JOPI01000102.1:0-229 GCF_002153695.1 Acetobacter sp. DsW_059 | reverse complement strand
TCAGAAAGCGGGATATCAGGTGAGAGTATGGACGGCGTTGACTGGGTTGCTGACGTGACAGTCAAAACTGAGACCAGTTTTGCACCATCACTCAGCGCCAGGTGTCCTGCGCTATCAAGAGCGGCCACACCGCCTGCAACACCACGCATTGCTGAAACGGTAGCCGCTGCATTATTGCCCGCGGCTGTCGCTGCGTTTGCAGCAGTTTGTGCTGCGTTCTGCGCTGCTG
>NZ_JOPI01000101.1:0-246 GCF_002153695.1 Acetobacter sp. DsW_059 | reverse complement strand
TCACCGGGGATGTAGGAACAATCATCTCAAACGGTACTATTCAGGATACGGTTAATCGTTACACTTGGTCTTTACCTTCCGGCATTACGATCCCATCTGCCGGATCAATTACTGTCACCGCAACCTGTGAAACATCTGGTTCAGTTTCAGCCGCGGCCGGCACGCTGACGATTATCGCAACTCCAACCAGTGGATGGACTTCTGTTACGAACAAAACCGCTGCCGCCACAGGGTCTGATGCTCAGA
>NZ_JOPI01000100.1:0-2589 GCF_002153695.1 Acetobacter sp. DsW_059 | reverse complement strand
AGGAAAGCAGTCTGATGCCTCTGACAGTGAATAGGAAAACACTGATATGAGCGATGTTATCACATCGGGTGTCACGCCCGCAATCGTCCCCTTCAATTTCGAAGGGACTGAGGTCCGCGTCAACGATCGCAATGGTGAGCCGTGGTGGGTTCTTGCTGATGTATGCAAGGTGCTAGAAATCGCCAATGCGCCTCATGCGGCAAGTCGTCTGGATGATGATGAAAAGACCACTGTCGCTATTAGCGATAGTGGGAATCTCAACGCTGACCGCACGATTATCAATGAGTCCGGCCTGTGGTCCCTCGTCCTGACCAGCCGCAAGTCTGCCGCCAAGCGATTCAAAAAATGGATTACCAGCGAGGTTATCCCGTCCATCCGCAAGACTGGCTCTTACTCTGTCGCTACCGCCCCCAAACTAAAACGCGTCCGCAAGCCTTCCGTGCTGAAAGCATTTAAGGACGGCTACGGTATCGCGAAGATTATTGGCTTTGATGATAATCAGGCGACAATCAGTGCCGGGAATTACTGCCTGAGTAAGTGTGGAGAGAACCCGCTGCCAGCATTGGGGCTGGCCTCCTTGACTGCCCCAAATCAGGATAATTACCAAACCCCGACTGAGCTGGGTGCTGAACTTGGATTGTCCGGCAGGAAGGTTAATCAGCTTCTAAGTGAAGAGCTGCACCTTCAGAAACATACTCCTGGTTCATCATCTGGTAGTGACTGGAGTATGACTGAAAAGGGGCTTGCTTACGGTCGGATGTTCGACTCAACCCGTAAGGGTGGGAAAGGCTCACAGCAGCAACTTAAATGGAAGCCATCTGTTGTGGAGTTTTTGCGCCCTTTTGCCCTGACGCCAGCGGAAACGGCCTGACTACGGCCCGCCATCCCTTCGGGGGTGGCAACGCTGGTGCGAGAATGAATTGGGCCGCATTGGGTTACAATATTGGTCTGACTTTGCAGGTTGTAGCAGATATAGAGGAGCGAAATCTCCCCTCACCAATGGCACGAGAGTATCTACAGGCTGGTGCGCGGGCTATCATGCAGATGTGGGATGATCTTGAGGACGCTGAAAAACAACTCATAGCAATCGCTTAACAAGGAAGCGGTCATCAGACCGCTCCGCCTAACCGGCGTCTCTGGGTGGATCAGGGCGGATCAGGCGAAAGCGTAAGAGGGGTAAAAATACTTGTACCAACAGATAGATTACGATAAAGAGTAAACATCAGCCACTGTCAAAAGGCTATGTTCTTGCTCAGACAAGCGACCGGTTAACCTTGCGGTTAATGCCGGGTCTTTTCTCTGTTTAGCGAGACACAATCCCAATCGAGAGGCCGTCCAGTTGGCGCTGGGCGGCTTTTCTTTTGGATAAAGACTACTAACTCTCAAGTTTTTTACCTGAAAAAGACTCTATTACTTTAGTTGCTGTTGATTTTGGCAAGCTGCCTTTCTTTATTTGTCCTGTTAAATATGTAGGAAGCTTATTATTTATATACTCTCTGCGAAGCCATGACCTGAAAATGCTAATTATAACATCTGGATACGCAAAAGATGGTTGAGGGTTACTTTTAGCTTGTGGATAATATGTGGGGTAACTATGATCGTATTTTATACGATCTCCATATTTATCAAGCTCATTATTTTTCCAATAATGAGACCATGCTTTTCCTACGGAAATATCTGGGATAACCTTATCACTGATAATAATATCAGCTCGTATCATAGGAACAATCATTGAGGCTATTTCTCTGAAAACACTAAAATAACCCTCGGGAACTGAATCTAACGTCATATCAATTCTATCATGGAAATGCTTCCAGCTATCAATCGCTTGGCTACTAGGGGAATAACCTACGGCTCCATAAATAAATGCCCGAAAGGTTGTCTTAGCTAAAGTGCGAAAAGCAGCTATAGCTTGGGACCTGGGATCGTCAGAAACAAATGCATAGTATTCAAGAATAGATAAGCAAACTGGTTCTGGATAAGCATTTATAGATATTCCATTATGCTCCGAAGGTAAGTAAAGTGAATCCTCACTATATCCATTATCTCGTAATAGTGCGTTTATTTTTTGCCCGCGCGGTTTATTTTTTTCTGAAATCCAACCTGATGCAAGGCGATTCAAAACCTTACGATCTATCCCACACATCCGCGCCAGACCACTTTCTGTTAGATAAGGGATACCATTATCAAGGACTCCCATCTCTACCCCATTTATCTCCGCCTGCTTCTCAACGCGGAATAAACTCCCCTGCGAAGGGGGTGGGATCAAATCAACTCCAGATGGCGCTAACTCTTTGTTTTTCATGATTTTCTATCCGGGCCCAAAACCAACCATTTACTTAAAACACATCAGTATTCTGCCTTTAAAATGATCTTTATAAAAGAATAATTTAGAGCTACGAAAACTCTGGTACTCGCCGGTAGTTTGTACTATGACGAATCATGAGCAATACAAACGAGTTATGGCCGGGCTGCTGCACGGAAAACTACCGTGAGCATCTGACGAAGCCCAGAGACTGGAACGTGGCGTGTTTGATCACGCAGATGCGTTCTGGCCTTACTCTTGAGCAAATGACTGACGCACAACGC
>NZ_JOPI01000099.1:0-2641 GCF_002153695.1 Acetobacter sp. DsW_059 | reverse complement strand
TCATAACCTGAAGGCCGCAGGTTCAAATCCTGCCCCCGCAACCAAATCATATAAATCAATAACACAACGCCTCAGCTTTAGCGCCAGAGGCGTTTTTTGCGTTACGGGTAATGAATGGCAATGGTAAAAATCTACGGAATAAAAAACTGTGATACTATGCGCAAAGCCAGAAAATGGCTCGATACGCATAATGTCGTTTATGACTTCCATGATTATAAAACGCAGGGAATTGACGCAGAAACTCTCAGCAGGTGGGCAGACCTGATCAGTTATGAAAAGCTGCTTAATAAAAATGGGACAATGTTTAGAAAACTGCCTGAGGCAGAAAAAACAGATCTGACGAAAGCCCAGGCTGTCATATTAATGCAGATATATCCCTCTCTGATTAAGAGACCTGTCATTGAATATAAAGAAAAAATTGAAACAGGATTTAATCCTGAAAAATACGCAATGATCTTCTCTTAAAAAAAAGCCCCGGTAAACCGAGGCTTTTTTTAGGCATGTCCGAGGTGATAATTTTTGGATATTTTTAATATCCGATCGTAAGTGAGAGTGTTCCGAACCCGCCTTTGTTACCGAAGCCATTCTGCTCGCGGATGGCGGAGACGCCGTGCAGGCGCCAGCCAACATTGAAGATGAGGCTGATATAACGATCGACAGCACTATGCAGGTCCAGACCGATGCTGGACAGATCTGCCTCGTTCACGGACTGAGCGATGGGATGTACCTGCGAGACATGGCCATAATCATAGAACAGTCCCACCTGTTCCGTATCATACACGGAGATGTCGGGGGCGATGAATTTGAAAAGACTAAAAGCTGGTGAGCGAATTTCGTTGGTAACACTCACCCCCTCACTGCCCAGCGCGGTATCGGTAAAATAGCCGCGTGCAGTGTAAAGCCCGCCAAGGCCAAGCTGGTTATTGTACATCAGATTGCTGCTGGCAACTTGCCCCGTGGCTTGCAAAATCCACGACAGGCCTGCAGGCAACCATGTGGTGCGGTTAAGACTCACTGTGTCATAGACATACTGGTCACTTGCTCCGGGTACGAGTGCTTCAAAATTGCGATGGCGGTTGGCTCCGCTCATGCCGCCGGGGCTAAGCACGAGCTGGTTCTGGAAAGTAGTCTGCCCATACGGGTCGTTCAGAATGGCATTGTATATGATGGGAAACTGATCGACTTCTGCCTGACTATCGAACACTCGTAGTCCGCCAAATTCGAGAGTGTTGTTGGTGGTTTTGAAGTCAAAGCCGATCTGCAAATCTTCGGTCATGCGTGTACGCGGGCCGAAGGTCAGGGCAGGCAGGTCGTGGATATAACGTATGCTGGCCTGCCCGCTATGACCTGTCTCACCCAGATAGGTGCTGCTCGTACGCATATCGGGTTTTTCCCACGCATAGGAACCAAAAATCTGAATACGGT
Organism: Acetobacter sp. DsW_059; assembly: GCF_002153695.1. Classification (NCBI taxonomy): domain Bacteria; kingdom Pseudomonadati; phylum Pseudomonadota; class Alphaproteobacteria; order Acetobacterales; family Acetobacteraceae; genus Acetobacter; species Acetobacter sp. DsW_059. Next base: position 1,216 of record NZ_JOPI01000099.1, on the reverse strand, counting down.
CATGCCAGGGCAGGGGGGTTGTCCAGCTCAGGGCGTGGCCGCTGTAGCGGTCGCTAACACTGTGGGTAAACTGGTAGGACAAGATCTGCCCCAGCCCGGCCACGTTGCCCCATGTGCCGCCCACGGCCCATTCGGAAGAGCCGAGCGAGGGGACACCGGCATTGTCGTAGGAGCCATAGATATGCAGGGGCAGGCGGTCTTTTGTCTGCAGGGTGACATCGGTTGTGCCCTGCGTCGTACCGGGGGCGAACAGAGCATCGACCGTGCGGAAGGGGTTGCTGTTCAGCCAGGACAGGCCAGCCTGCACGCCTGACAGGCTAAGGGTCTGGCCAGGTGCGAGCCCGCTTTCCTGCCGAATCAGTCTGTCGGAAAACCAGTGGTTACCTGCTGTTTTAACCGCGCCCAACCGGTATTCTGTGACGATGATCTGCACCACACCCTCGTTGATGTTTTGCGGCGGGATGGAGACATATACAAACGGATGCCCCTTAGCTTTGTAGAGTGCGCTGACCTTTGCCGCGATGGTGTTTAGATCCGTCATACGCAGGGGCTTGCCGAGATAGGCAGCCATCTCATGTTCGAAGGAGGCCTGATTGAGCAGGGGCAGGCCCGCATGCTGCACGCCCTTTGTGCCGGCAGGCAGACCCGTGGCCTTGAGGGTGGCAGTATCGGGGATGAATACCAAACCTTTGAGGTCGGGGATGACAACCGCATTAGACTGCGGAAGGGGCGGGGCTTCTTTACCCGGCATGGTCAGGTCGTTGGGGGCGGGTGCCGCTGCGGGCTGGCGCGGGGCAAGGCGGCTATAGGCCTGTGCATGGGCTACGCGTGGCGAGAGGGCACAGGCGACGGCAGCGAATGCGCCGCCAGCAAAAAGAATGTGGCGCATCAGAACGTGTCTTTCAGGCGGTTGGTATAAGAGGTGCCGGGCAGCACGATCTGATATGTGTTCGGAGCGGCAGAGCTTGCCGTGCTATCTGGCAGGGGTAGAGGGTTGTAGGTATTGACCAGTGTGAGACCAGGGGATTGCCCGGTGCTTGTAATAGTGAGGTTAGCTGGGCCTGATGCCGGGGGAGTATTCCCGTTTAGCAATGCGACAGGCCAGAAGATGGGAATGGTCGTGATCCGGGTGATGGTGTAGGTGCCGCTCTGATAGGTGATGGCATAATTGCTCAGCCCTGAGCCGCGTGCGTTACTGGCGGTAAGGGCGTAGGCG
>NZ_JOPI01000098.1:0-985 GCF_002153695.1 Acetobacter sp. DsW_059 | reverse complement strand
GCTGGGGGTGAAAGCCGGAAGCAGAGCTCCGACGGTATCCCACAGAGCACCGACAGTTCGTTCGGCCCTGGCGCGCAGCAGGGCCTTGAGTTTTGAAAAAGCCATCTCGATGGGATTGAAGTCCGGGCTGTAGGGCGGGAGGAACATCAGTTCCGCCCCTGCCTGCTCAATAGCCTTTTGTGCTGCCGGAAGCTTATGCGCCGGAAGATTGTCCATCACGACGATATCGCCCGGTTTCAGTGTCGGGATGAGAACCCGTTCGACATAGACCTGAAAGATCGTGCCGTTCATGGGAGCATCATGCACGAAGGGCGCGGTCATGCCTGTCAGACGCAGCCCCCCGGTGAAAGTCGCGGTTTTCCAATGACCGTGCGACACACCGGCGCGGCAACGTTCCCCGCGCAAGGCACGGCCGCGCAGACGGGGCATCTTCGTCGACAGGCTGGTTTCGTCAATGAACACCAGACGCTGCGGATCAAGGTCAGGCTGGAGATCAAACCAGTCTTGTCGTCGCTTCAGGACGTCTTCACGCTCCAGCTCCAGTGCATGGGCGGTCTTTTTTTGAATGTCCATCCGTGTTGCCGCAGCCAGCGACTGAGCGTGCTGCGACCAATCCCGACGGCCCGTTCACTTTCCAGGCGCGCCATCATTTCGTGAAGCGTGATGTCGTTCTGCGCCTCGATCATGCCGGCAATGAACGCTTCATGCGCGTCCAGCCGTGATCCGCGCGGTTTGCCCTGACGACGGGGTGTCCGCTCGCCGCTTTCGCGTTCACGACGCAGCCAGCGGATCGCTGTCGAAATTCCAACTCCGAACCGCGCCGCAATCGAGCGGGCTGATGCCCCTGCAACTCCAGCTTCCAGAACCCGCTCCCGAAGATCATCACTCAATGCTCGTGCCATCACCCTCTCCACCAATGAAAACGGTGAAACACAAGATGCCTTCAGTGTCACCCATCAATTCAGATTAAAGTGGAACTGCTCTA
>NZ_JOPI01000097.1:0-253 GCF_002153695.1 Acetobacter sp. DsW_059 | reverse complement strand
CTTCAGGTTTTGTATTCTGGAATGCTGGCAACCTGAACGGTTCATACTCATTTATTGCGACAGGCCCAGTGGAGGGGTAAGCATGACGAATCCCATCACATCAGGACGCTGGTCCCCCGCATCTGCCCGCACGATCGAGGCTGTCGCACCGGTTAATTTAAGAGCGCGGGGTCTGCTGGCAGAGATTACACCTCTGTCTCTGGCTCCTAAAAACAGCGGTGATGTTCTCGATTTCTCAGTAGATTTCTCAGCA
>NZ_JOPI01000010.1:0-74155 GCF_002153695.1 Acetobacter sp. DsW_059 | reverse complement strand
CATCTGGGCATAGGTGCCAAGGCGTGCATAGGCTTCTTCACCCGCCAGTGTCAGATGCTGAGGGGTAAGCTCACAGCTGGCAATGTCGCGATGTTGCGAAATCAGTTCCAGCTCCTGCGGGGTGGTGACATGCAGAATATGCACTCTGCGGCCTGTCTTACGTGCCAGACGCAGAGCACGGGTTGTGGCGCGTAATGCGGTTTCATCATCACGCCAGACAGGGTGAGAGGACGGATCACCTGAGACACGAATATCGAGTCGTTCTTTCAGGCGTTCCTCATCCTCAGCATGAATAGCAATGCGACGTGAGCCAGAACGCATGATCCGCTCAAGAATGCTGTCATCTGACACCAGCAGGTTGCCGGTTGATGACCCCATGAAGATTTTAATGCCTGCTGTGCCGGGTAATTTTTCAAGCTCACCACACAGATCAGCATTATCTGTCGTAGCCCCGACATAAAAAGCATGCTCACACCACATCCGTTCACGCGCGCGGCTGAGTTTGTCAGCAATGGCTTCAGGGGTTGAGGTGGTGGGTTTTGTGTTGGGCATTTCAAAAATGCCGGTAACTCCGCCGAGCACAGCAGCACGGCTGCCAGATTCGAGGTCTTCATTCTCGGTCGCACCGGGCTCACGAAAATGTACCTGGGTATCAATGACACCGGGTAAAACGGTCAGACCGGTGCAGTCCTGCACACGGGCAGCTTTGCCCTGGCCACCAATACGGGCGATACGGCCATTTTTGACATAGATGTCGGTGATAACTGTGGCATCGGGCAGCACAACGCTGCCACCTTTGAGCACCAGATCATAGGTGTCGTCAGAATGACTATGAGAGAGAGGCATGCTGCTGCTCCTGAAAAAAAGAAAAGGGTGGGCAGAATAACTCAGGGTGTGTGTGGTGTTTCACGCGTGCGGGTGCGCATGGTTACCAGCTCTTCTGCCGAGGTCGGGTGGATGCCAACCGTGCGGTCAAAATCGATCTTTTTCAGGCCTGCAGTTACAGCAACGGCAAAGCCCTGCATAATTTCAGCAGCATCATCGCCCAGCATATGCACGCCGACCACCTTCTGGCTGGCCTGATCAACCACCAGTTTCATAACGGTTTTCTGTTCTCTGCGTCCGCTCAGCGTGTGGCGCATGGGGGTAAAACGCGAGAGATAAATATCAACTGCACCATTGCGTGCGGCTTCTTCCTCACTCAGTCCGACAGAAGCCAGAGGAGGGGTGAAGAACACAGCCTTAGGGGTGGTGTCGATTGACCATGTACGGGCCGGGTCTTTGCCAAACAGCCTGTCGGCCAGATTGTGCCCCTCAGCAATGGCAACGGGTGTAAGGTTAATGCGGTCAGTCACATCGCCAATGGCATAAATACCAGGCTGAGAGGTCTCCTGCGTATCATCGACAATAATACGACCGCTTTTTTCTGTTTTAACGCCGGCTTTCTCCAGCCCCAGATTACCAACTTTAGGGCGTCGGCCGGTGGCAAACATCACGCAGTCTGCATTGAGTGTTGTGCCATTATCCAGGGTTACGGCGTATCCGGTGCCAGTTCGTACGATTTCCTGTGGCGAGGCGGAGGGGTGCTGCTGAACCCCCTTTGCGTTAACCGCCTCTTTCACCGCCGTTCGCATATCCTGATCAAACCCGCGCAGCGGTTCAGGCTGACGGTAGACCAGGTCAACCTGTGACTCCAGGCCCGCAAAAATACCGGCAAATTCGAGGCCAATATAACCGCCACCGATGATAACGACGGATTCGGGTCTTTCTTTCAGGTAGAAAGCCTCGTCAGAGGTAATGGCCAGCTCAGCACCGGGAATGTCGGCTCTGACAGGTTCTGAGCCTGTTGCAATGATAATTTTTTTTGCGCTCACAGTCTGCGCCTTAGCGTCAGGGGCCAGGGCCGAAGGCATGATGCGCACAGTATGTGCATCTTCAAACTGGGCATGACCCGTAAACAGGGTAATGCCAGCCTTTTCGAGCATAGAGATATAGATACCGTTCAGACGTGTAATCTCTTTGTCTTTAGCGGCAATCAGTTTGCTCCAGTCGTGTGTGCCCCGGGTGTTTGACCACCCAAAGCCTGCGCTGTCGTCAACGAGTGCCCCATATTCGCTGGCCTGCACCATGAGCTTTTTGGGCACACAGCCCAGGTTAACGCATGTGCCACCCCAGTGGCGGCTTTCAACAACTGCCACACGGGCACCATGCCCTGCTGCTATGCGAGCACACCGCACACCGCCTGATCCGGCACCGATAACAAGAAGGTCAAAATCGTGGGGCATGGTGTGAGCTCCTTATGCAGCAGAGATGTAGCAGGGTAAAAACAGCTTATCAGCGTTCTGCGAACGCTTTTTCAACCACGTAAGAACCAGGGTTAGACATGTTGCCTTCGTCAAAGCCGCGTGCCTCAAGCAGGGCCTCGGTGTCAGCCAGCATTTCCGGTGACCCGCAGATCATGACGCGGTCATGCTCCGGGTCGAGCTCAGGAATGTTGAGATCACGGAAGATCTGCCCGTTTTCGATCAGTGTGGTGATACGGTCGGTCACGGCAAAGTCTTCACGGGTTACAGCCGGGTAGTAGAGCAGTTTGGCGGCGATATCTTCCCCGAGGAACTCATGCTGTGGCAGCTCGTGGCGAATGTGGTTGGCATAGGCCAGCTCGCCTGAAACGCGCACGGTGTGGGTCAGAATAACGCGGTCAAATTTTTCATAGCAGGCAGGGTCCTTGATCAGGCTCATGAAAGGAGCGAGGCCCGTGCCGGTTGAAAGGAAATACAGATTACGGCCAGGGCGCAGGTTATCAAGAATAAGCGTGCCTGTTGGTTTGCGGCCAACCAGAACAGTATCGCCCACTTTAACGTGGCGCAGGCGTGATGTCAGAGGACCATCTTCAACCGCGATGGAGAGGAACTCAAGTTCGTCTTCATAGTTAGGAGAAGCCAGAGAGTAAGCACGCAGCAGTGGCTTGCCGTTGAGTTCCATCCCGATCATGGCGAACTGACCATTTTCAAAACGCAGGCCCGGGTCACGTGTCGTGGTGAAGCTGAACAGTCGCTCTGTCCAGTGATGAACGGTCAGAACTTTTGCAGGGTAGAGATGCGCATATTCTTTGGTCGGTGGTGCAAGGTGCCACATGCCTTCGTGGCCTTCGACGGGCAGCACGCCATCAGGCACTTCAGAGGCAGAGAATTTCGGCAGGGCATCAAAAGAAGGTCCGCTCAGTGTTTCTGATGAGGTGACAGACATGGCCGCTTTATACTCCGTTTATACAGATCAAAGAAAAAGCCCGGTTACCTGGTCTGTGCGTTCTGGCCAGTTACGCCCGAATGACACAGGAGCTTTAATCCGGGGGCGTATTTTTCCGGTGCTGGCGGCGTTTTTAAGGGCAGAGGCGGGTTTCTGCCAGTCCTAAAGTGTAATTTCTCCGTTGCGTGTGCGTTATGTGGCCTCAGAGATGCATTTTTATATGAAGTTTTTTCGAAAAAAGAGCCTGCATGAGCTCAGGGGCATTGTTCCTCACGTCAGGATGACGCATGAGTGATCTATGACATCAGAACAGTATGCGTCCCCCGCCCGAGAGGCTTTTGTCCAGGTTATGTCCCGCACAGGGCTGTCTGTTGAGGCCCGTGAAGAACCTGAAATTCTGCGTCGCGTTGCCAGGGCTCTTGAGCCCGGTGCCCGTGATATTTCTGATGAAGCTTTTCGGTCGATTCTGTGTGTTGTCAGACGTAAAAAGCGTATCTCCCGTCTGATCGATCTGACACGTCGCAGTGGTCGTATCTGGGTCACACGTGATGAGATAGAAGAAGCTGTCAGTACACTGACAGATCCTGATGCCGACGATGCAGCCCTTGAGCGGGCATTAGCTTCGGTGGCTGAGGCGCGCCTGCGTGCTTATGCCAGCACACCGCGTAAGGCATTTGATGCGATTCAGGCTGACCTGCTTGATACCGGCCGGGTATTATCACCTGGTCAGGTTGACCTGCTGCTGCTGGCTGTTGCTGTTGCGTTTGGTCTGCCTGACGGCGATCCATTTCTTGAAACGGTACGCCGTGAAGAAACTCAGAGGCAGAAGGCAGCTCATGCCATTGAGCGCACTGCTCAGGAAAGACGTCAGAGCGAAGAGCAGCGTCTTGCTGAGTGGGAGGCAAGTCTTGTCTCTTTTAAAGACGTGCCACGTCTGCTGCGGTGTTCGCATAAAGAGGCTTTGCGCTGGATTGCCGAGAATCGTCTGCCGGTTGCGCGTAAGGTCAGCGAATCGGGCGGGCGTGAGCGGTGGGAGTTTGATCCTGCTGAGCTGATTGTCCTGCGTGATAAGCTGAGTGAGTGGCGTGACCAGGGTTCTCCTGTTGCCGGCAGCCCCAGAGTGCAGCCTGATATGGGCCGTAAGGTTGCCAACTCGGTGATTGCCCGCGTGGCGGCTCTGGACCGCTATGCCGCGCATTTTCGTACAGCCCGCTCGCTTAACCGGCGCATTACGCTGGTGACCGGCCCCACGAACAGCGGGAAGTCATACACTGCACTGAACGCGCTGGCTCAGGCTGAAAGCGGCCTTGCTCTGGCACCGCTACGCCTGCTGGCACATGAGTTCCGCGAGGCTCTGGCATCGCGCGGTGTAGAGGCTTCTCTGGCAACGGGGGAGGAGCGTATTGTTGTGCCGGGGAGTCGTCACCTGGCCGCAACGGTTGAGATGTGCCCTTTTCATAATCCGGTCGATGTGGCTGTGATTGATGAAGCACAGATGTTATTTGACACAGACCGTGGTGCGGCATGGACAGCTGCGATTATGGGTGCACCTGCCCGCCATTTATATGTGCTTGGTGCGCCTGACTGTATTCCTATGGTGCGTCGTATTGCCGAGCTGTGTGGTGATCCGCTGGATGAAATTACCCTTGAGCGTAAAAGCCCGCTGCACCCCTCCGGCCACCCGGTCAGGCTGGCTGATCTTGTGGCTGGTGATGCCCTTATTGCTTTCTCACGTCGTGAGGTGCTTGATCTGCGGGCTGCGCTTATGCAGCATGGTCGTCGGGTTGCTGTAGTTTATGGTGCACTCAGCCCTGAAGTGCGTCGTGCTGAGGCACAGCGTTTTAATTCGGGCGGTGCAGATATTCTGGTTGCCACTGATGCTATTGGCATGGGGCTTAATCTTTCTATCAAACGCGTTATTTTTGCGGCTCTGAAGAAATTTGATGGTAGCCAGACCCGTGACCTGCGTGTGCAGGAAGTCAAGCAGATTGGTGGCCGTGCCGGGCGTTATGGCAAACATGAAGTGGGTGAGGTGGCCGTGCTGGCCGGTGCTGGCAGCCCGGCTTTTTTGCGTCGTCAGCTTGAAGCCGGCGCAGAGCTTCCTGATGATTTACGCCCTTATGTGCAGCCTGATGCAGATATTATTAAGGCTGTGGCGGCTGAAATTGGTTCAGACAGCCTTTACGGTGTGCTGGCTCGTATTCATCGGGCTGTATTGCGTAAAGATGACCCGAATTATCGTCTGGCAGATATGGAGCAGGCTTTTGCGATTGCTTCAGCCCTTGAGGGGGTGGAAGGGCTCGACCTGGTAACGCGCTGGTCTTATGCCATGTGCCCGGTTGATGACCGTGATAATGGTATTAAGCGCCTTATTGGCTGGGCTGCTGACCATGCTGCCGGGCGGCGTGTGCATCCTCCTGGCACGGGGCATCTGGTTCCGGGTGAGCGCGCCGGGCGTGAAGAGCTTGAGCGTGCAGAAAAACGCCATAAAAGGCTTGTGGCCTGGCGGTGGCTGGCGTTGCGCTTCCCTGATTTTTATCCTGAACGGGAAGAGGCCGAGGAGACGACACGGAAACTGAATGACTGGATTGAAACTGTGCTGCGCCAGCACAGTCATACCCGCACAGCCAGTAGCCGTGAGCGTCGCGGGCCGCCAAAAGATGGCGGCCGTAAAAAAATTACCATGCCACGCCGGTAAGACGCTCGGAAACATCCCACAGCCGTTCAGCTGTGCTGGTTTTGCGTGCTTCGGCCGGCACGCGGGCTGGCCCTGGCTGGCCGCGTCGTTCCTGAGAGCCCTGCGGGCCATAATAATCACCATCGCAGGCATCGGGAGAGAGGGCGGCATAAAGCGAGGCCTCGGCACCGCGTGCGGCTGACTGCCCCATAAGGCGAAGCACAGCACCACCGGCAGTGCGTTGCAGTATACTCAGAGCCGGGGGCGTAGAAGCTGCCGGACCATTGGCAATGATTGAAGTTGAAGACCAGCCCGGATGTGCTGCGCGGGAATGCAGTGCCCAGCCTGCCTCTCCGGCTTTGCGGGCAAGTTCGCGGGCAAACAGCAGGTTTGCCAGCTTACTTTGCTGATAGGCTGTGAATGGGCTGTAGTGATGACGAAACTGCAGGTCATCAAAATGAATATGCGTTTTGTGAGCGGCCAGGCTGGCGACAGTTACAACGGTACCGCCTCCTCTGGCAGCCTGAAGCAGCGGGCGCAGGTGGCTTGTCAGAGCAAAATGCCCCAGATGGTTAGTTCCGAACTGCAGCTCAAATCCGTCCAGTGTTTCCTGCCTGCGCGGGGGAGCCATGACACCGGCATTATTAATTAAAAAATCGAGCTGCTCAGTGTGGTTAAACACAGAATCAGCACAGGCTTTGACAGAAGCGAGAGACGCAAGGTCAAGCTGTAATAGCTGTGCCTGAACACCAGGACAACGCTGAGATAAAGCTTTAAGAGCCTCTTCCCCTTTTGCAGGGTTGCGTACCGGCAGCAGGAGTTTTGCTCCTCTTTTTGCCAGGCCACAGGCTGTTTCAAACCCGAGACCACTGTTGCCCCCTGTGACCAGCGCAACGCGCCCGCTCAGAGAAGGCTGTCTGGAGGTGACAGACCATTTATGCCAGACACTCATGCGGATGGAATCCGCAGATGTTCGTTTTGTTCAGCTGCTTTCAAGGCTTCCTCCGTCAGACGTTTTTCATTCTTCTTGAGAAACAGAAACGATGTGCCGATTACGATGACGGCACAACAGCCCGCAACAATAGCGAGAGGGCCGGAAAGTTTGAAAATTTCGTTACCCAGAAGATAAGTGCAAAGGGTGTATCCCCCTGCCCAGCATACGCCACCCAGCGCATTATACCAAAGAAAGGTATGCCATGGCATGTGATTGGCACCAGCCAGCAAAGCTACAAACATGCGCAGCACAGCAACAAAACGCCCAAGAAATACGACCGGGCCGCCATACTGAAAAAATACGTAACGCCCCAGCAAAAGCCGCTCTGAGGTCAGACCGATTTTCGGGCCGTGTTTTTGTAAAAGTTTCAGCCCAAGCCGGCGGCCAATCAGATAACCAAAATTGTCACCCATAATGGCGCCGGTGACTCCTGCAATCATGACACCGGCTATGCTGAGTTTATGTGTGGTTGCACAAAACAAAGCTGAACCAATCAGCAGAGTTTCTGCCGGTAAAGGTAACCCCATGCTTTCAAGCATGACAACGACGCCAATTGCACCATAGCCATACTGTAACAAAAGGCTGCTCAGATGTTCAGCAGAGAAAAAAGAGTGCAGAGAGTGTAACAGGGTCTGAGGTCCGTTATTATTTGTTAATATAAGGTGAGGTAGCAGGAACTGTTTTGCTGGCTGAGTGTCAAGCCTGAGCGTAAGAAAGAGTACGTTTCCTTATGAAATACGGTGCCCGGCTGTGATAAATTAAGCAGATTTTTGTATCATGAGAGGAGACGGAATGTCTGATTTACCGAAAGCCTTGCTTAAAAAGGCACATCAGAAACCTTTGCCGTGTGGCACATGGCCCTCTCCGGTTACGGTAGATCTGGTTGCTGGCAAGGCTCTGGCACTGTCAGAGGTTAGTGTCGATGGCACTTCAGTTTACTGGCTTGAGCGTCGTCCTTCAGAAAAAGGACGAACAGTTCTGTGTTGCTGGCAGGATGAGCAGGGTATTTCAGATGCACTGGGTGCTTCTTATGATGTTGGCACGCGTGTTCATGAATATGGTGGCGCACCCTATGCCGTGTGTAAGAATGTTATTGCTTTCTCTGAAAAGCGCACAGACTTTCTCTGGTTACAGCCCGCTGGGTGTGTTGGTGAAGCGATATGCCTGAGTCGTTGTGACGGGCTGCGTTATGCTGACCTGCGCTTCTCGTCTGATGGTACAGTGTTGTTTGCGGTCAGAGAAGATCATCGCGCTGAGGGTGAGCCAAAGGCAGCCCTGGTTGCTTTCTCTGTCTCTGATAACTTTACTCCTGACAGCGCTCCTCCGGTTGAGGTTGTGCTGCGGGAAGGGCCTGATTTTCTTTCATCGCCTTCTCTTTCACCTGATGGACGTTTTCTCGTCTGGATTGAGTGGCACCACCCCGATATGCCCTGGGATGCAACGCAACTTTGTTATGCAAGCCTGCTGCGTGATGAAAATGGATATGTGACAGGGTTAGGTGACGAAAAAATTCTGGCAGGAAATGGTGCCCCCGAGTCGCTTCTTGAACCGTGCTGGACAAAAGATGGCCGCTTATACGTTCTTTCTGACAGAGAGGGTGCCTGGACTTTATGGGAGGCAGAAACCCGAGTCGCACAAACATTACTGACCAGATGCCCGGTGCCTGAGGGGGAGATTGGTCAGCCTGCCTGGGTATTTGGCCAGCGTAGCTACCAGCTTCTGCCTGATGGAGGGGTTCTCGCCCTGGTAGTGCAGAACGGGAGTTCACGCTGTGTTTTCATAGCTCCTGATGGTCAGAGCAGGACTGTCAGTGCGTCACCCGAGCAGTGCCCGTTAATGCTGAGTGACGGACGATATGCCTGGCTTGAGGTGGCTTCTGACGCATTGCCGGCTGTAGTTGTGGGCACTATTGCTAAGGGAGTACAGCACAGGCTGCGGTGTGCGGCGTCACTTACTCTGGCACCCGAAGATATTTCAGTCGCGCAAACAGTTCGTTTTCCGCTCGAAGCCGGTGGAGAGCCTGTGGGGCATGCATTTTTCTATCCTCCTGCCAGCAGCCAGGCCTCAGTGCCTGAAGGGGAGCGCCCACCTATGATTGTGCTTGTGCATGGCGGACCAACCGCCAGGGCGCAGGAGGGATTTTCTTTTAAAATTCAGTGGTGGACCTCACGCGGGTTTGCCGTGCTAGACGTGAATTATGGGGGATCAACCGGGTTTGGCCGCTCCTGGCGTGAACGCCTTAAGGGCGCATGGGGCGTAGTTGATGTGGCAGACTGCATTGCCGCATGTCAGTTTATGTGTACGACAGGCAAAATTGACCCGGATCGTATCAGTATTCGTGGTTCAAGCGCCGGGGGTATGACTGTGCTGGTGGCGCTGGCGACGTCATCATTGTTTGCCGGAGGAGTCAGCCTTTACGGAGTGACAGATTTACGGGCTCTGGCGGCAGAAACGCATAAATTTGAGGCACGCTATCTTGATGGTCTGATCGGTCCCTGGCCTGAAGCCGAATCGGCCTATATCGAGCGTTCACCGCTGACTGTAGCAGCAAAAATTCGTAGTCCCGTGCTGTTGTTGCAGGGAGCAGAGGATAAAGTAGTGCCGCCCGCACAGGCTTATGCAATGGAAGCAGCACTGAAAGAAGCTGGTACACCCTGTTTTCTTCACGAGTTTCCGGGTGAGGGGCATGGTTTTCGTCAGGAGAGCACGCTGCGGATCGCTCTGGCTGAAGAAGTTGCTTTTTACGGGCGTATTTTTGGCTTCACCCCTCCCTCTCATTCCTGAGAGGGCAGGCCTTGTCAGCTATCAGGTGAGCATAAAAAAACCAGGAGGACAAAATGTCTTCCTGGTTTGAGAAACTGATAGAATGATCAGATCAGGTTCAGAGTTTTTCGACCTGATTATATTCCAGATCAACCGGTGTAAGGCGGCCAAAGATAGAAACACTGACCTTGAGGCGTGCTTTCTCTTCGTCGACTTCTTCAATAACACCATTGAAAGAAGTAAAGGGACCATCAGCAACGCGGATCTGCTCACCAACCTCAAAAGTGACAGCAGAGCGAGGGTGCTCAAGGCCTTCTTTGGTCTGGTTGATAATCCGTTCTGCTTCAGCGGCAGAGATAGGGGAAGGACGATTTCTGTTGCCCAGAAAGCCTGTGACCTTTGGTGTATCCTTAACAAGATGCCAGGATTCGTCGGTCATTTCCATTTTAACGAGCACATAGCCAGGGAAGAACTTACGTTCTGCGCTTACTTTCTGACCACGACGCACTTCGATCACTTCCTCTGAAGGGACCAGAATTTCATCAATATGGTCAGACAGGCCTTTTTGCTCAGCCTGCTCACGAATGTGCTCAGCTATTTTTCTTTCGAAGCCCGAATAGACGTGGACCACATACCAGCGTTTGGCCATGTCGCTTCCTCAGCCTCCCAGCCCGAATAATTGACGCATACCAAGACCAATCAGCTGATCCACGGCGAAAAAGAATAACGATGCCAGGCTGGCCATAGCCAGAACCGCACCTGTTGTAACCAGAGTAGCACGTCGTGTGGGCCAGGTAATCCGTTTGGCCTCGGCACGTACTTCACGCAGAAACTTACCGGGACTGACCGACACGTTACTTCCTCTCTTCACGTTATCCGGCCCGTTTCACAAACGGGAATAAAGCAGATAACCTAAAAACTGAACCTTTTGCACTGACCAAAGGCTGTCTCTGACAGATCAGCTTTCGTTCAGGACGAAATGGCAGGGGTGGAGGGTCTCGAACCCACAACCTCCGGTTTTGGAGACCGGCACTCTAGCCAATTGAGCTACACCCCTGCAAAATGGCCGCAACAAACGTGTCCGACCCTAAGCACTATAACCGCTAGCGGGTTATATGACCAGAGCCGTTAACGTCTGGCGGACGCCGGAAGAAAATATTTTCTCGACATAAAGTCAAGAGGAAAAATCACGCCAGCGGTTAATACATGCTATAACGGCAAAAAGAATGGTCAGGGGGTTGCTAAGAGATATATTTTGGGAGTATGGAGTGCTCCAGGAGCGCGGGCGTAGCATAGTGGTAATGCTGTAGCCTTCCAAGCTACCGAGGAGGGTTCGATTCCCTCCGTCCGCTCCAGAATCCACAAAATTTAGTCGAATCCCATATCTGTTAAAAAATGGGGTTTTTTAACGCCGCCGCTTTATTGTCGGGTTTTCTGCTGTTGTGTGTGGCTTTTAAGTTTGTTCTGCCCGCTGAGCCAGAGAAACAGAGCTTTTCAGGGGAAGCGGATACGTGATTTCGAGCGTGAAGCCTGCAAAAAGTGTAAGATCTGAGGGTTACGCTGGTTGCACGAGTTGGTGTCTCATGCTAGAGGCCGCGCCGATAGATGCTTGATGGTCTGAATCATCAGGCCCGAAAGTGGAGCCATAACGTGAAATGCCGGCGCGCAGAGATGGAAAGAACCCCCAGGACGTGGTGACCTCAGGCGTAACGACAGAACACTCTCCTGCTTATGTTGCAACCGGCCCGGAAGGCCGCTACGCAACAGCGCTTTATAAGCTTGCAGAAGAGCAGAAGCAGCTTGATACAGTGCTCGATGAGGCTGACGCTCTTGCGCGCCTTATTGATGAGAGCGCGCCGCTGCGCACGGTTTTGTCTGACACAAGGCTGGATACAGCCGTTCAGAAAAAAGCTATTTTCGCTGTTCTTGCCAGCCAGGGGTTTGGCGAGACAATCAGGAATTTTGCAGGCGTGGTTACGACGAATCGTCGTCTTCCGATTCTGCGCCGCATTCTTGAGGTATTTAGTGAGCTGGCAGCCGCACGTCGCGGTGAGAGCGTGGCTGAAGTTGTTTCAGCTCAGGCTCTGACCGACGCGCAGCGTGATCAGCTTAAACTCAGTCTGGCGCAAGCCGGTTACGCCCAGGTGGTGGTGCGTGAAAGTGTTGACCCCTCTCTGCTCGGCGGTCTCGTCGTGCGTGTGGGTGCAAGGCTTTACGATGCCAGTATTCAGACCCGCCTGTTCCATTTGCATTACGCCATGAAGGGAGCCGCGTGATGGAAATCCGTCCCGCAGAGATTTCGGATATCCTCAAGCAGCAGATCGCGTCATTTGACAAAGAATCTGAGGTTGTAGAAGCCGGTACAGTACTATCCGTAGGTGATGGTATTGCCCGTGTTTACGGCCTGCAGAATGTCATGGCCGGTGAGCTTGTTGAGTTTCCGTCCGTTGGCCAGAAAGGTATGGCCCTTAACCTTGAGAGCGACAGTGTTGGTGTCGTTATCTTCGGTGACTGCGTTGACATTCGCGAAGGTGATACGGTTACCCGCACAGGTAGCGTTGTCGAAGTGCCAACAGGTCGTTCGCTCCTTGGTCGCGTTGTTGATGGTCTTGGTAACCCGATTGACGGTAAAGGCCCGCTGGCTGACGTAGAAATGCGTCGTGCAGAGGTCAAAGCTCCTGGCATTATGCCACGTCAGTCTGTCAGCGAGCCAATGCAGACCGGTATTAAAGCTATTGACGCTCTGGTGCCGATTGGCCGTGGTCAGCGTGAGCTTGTTATTGGTGATCGTCAGACCGGTAAAACCACAATTCTTACCGATACCATTCTCGCTCAGAAAAGCGTTAATGATCTCGGTGATGACAAAAAATCTCTCTACTGCATTTATGTTGCTGTAGGTCAGAAACGCTCTACCGTTGCGCAGCTGGTTCGCCTTCTCGAAGAGAAAGGCGCGATGGAGTATTCTATCGTTGTGGCCGCAACGGCTTCTGATCCGGCTCCGCTGCAGTATCTCGCACCTTACGCAGCCTGCGCAATGGGTGAGTATTTCCGTGATAACGGCATGCACGCACTGATCTGCTACGATGACCTGTCTAAGCAGGCCGTTGCTTATCGTCAGATGTCTCTGCTTCTGCGTCGTCCGCCAGGTCGTGAAGCTTATCCGGGTGACGTGTTCTATCTGCACTCACGTCTGCTTGAGCGCGCTGCAAAAATGGCTGACAGCCATGGCGGTGGTTCACTGACAGCTCTGCCGGTTATTGAAACTCAGGCTGGTGACGTTGCTGCTTATATTCCGACCAACGTAATTTCTATTACCGATGGTCAGATCTTCCTTGAAACCGACCTTTTCTACCGTGGTATCCGCCCGGCCGTGAACGTTGGCGGTTCTGTGTCTCGTGTTGGTTCTGCTGCACAGATCAAGGCAATGAAACAGGTTGCCGGTAAGATTAAACTGGAGCTGGCTCAGTATCGCGAAATGGCTGCCTTCTCGCAGTTTGCATCTGACCTTGATCCGATCACACAAAAACAGCTGTCACGTGGTGCGCGTCTGGTTGAGCTGCTTAAACAGCCTCAGTCTTCACCGCTGACAGTTGAAGAGCAGGTTGTTGTTCTGTTTGCCGGCACACGTGGCTTTATTGATGCAATTGACACCAAAAAAGTTGTGGAGTGGGAGCAGAGACTTCTTGTTGAACTGCAAAGCAGCGGAAAAGATATTCTGAATGCTATTCGCAACGATCGCCAGGTTTCAAAAGAAACTGAAGCTGGTCTGACAGAATATCTCACTGCCTTTAACCGTAACTTCAACGCCTGAGGCAGGAGGAGTTATGGCTTCCCTTAAGGAACTTCGCGCCAGAATCGGAAGTATCAAGTCTACGAAGAAGATTACGAGCGCTATGAAAATGGTGGCAGCTGCAAAGCTGCGCCGTGCTCAGGCCCGTGCTGAATCTGCCAGACCTTATGCTTCTGCTATGCGTCGTATGATGGCTGAACTGGCGGGAGCGACCGTCGGGGAAGAAGGTGGTCCATTGCTGCTGACAGGAACAGGGAAGGATAAAATTCACCTTCTCGTTCCTTTGACCAGTGATCGTGGCCTGTGTGGTGGTTTTAACGCCAGCGTACATCGCCTGACAGAGCGGTTGATCCGCCGTCTTCAGTCTGAAGGTAAAACGGTTAAACTTCTGCCTGTGGGCCGTCGTGCGATCAGTTATTTCTCTCGTGAGTATTCTGATCTTATCGTTGATAAGATCATGGGCATTCCCGGAGATGTTCCGTTTTCTGTCGCTGAAGGCCTGGGCGTAAAAATCAACGCTCTGCTTGAAGCTGGCGAAATTGATGTCTGTGAACTCGTGTTCAACAAGTTCATCAATGCTATGTCACAGGTTCCACAAAAACAGCAGCTGGTGCCGCTGGTTGTGGAAGATGCTGCAGAGACATCGGCTGTCGCTGATGAGAACAAGGCGTTGTACGACTTTGAGCCGGATGAAGAAACTCTTCTGTTCCGGCTTCTCCCTAAAAATCTTCAGGTGCAGCTGTATGCTGCGCTGCTGGAGACAGCCGCAGGTGAGAACGGTGCCCGTATGACTGCGATGGATAATGCGACGCGTAACGCTGGTCGCTCTATCGATAGTCTGAGCCAGGTTTATAACCGGACCCGCCAGGCCAATATTACTAACGAACTGATTGAAATCATTTCGGGCGCACAGGCTGTCTGAGCCCGCTTATTTTGCCCCGCAGGAGCTGACCTATGTCGGATACTAAAACTCAGACCCAGGCCTCTGCCGCCAAGGAACACAGTGCTTCCGGCCGCGTTACCGAGATCAGAGGTCCTGTTGTTGACGTGCAGTTTGAAGGTGATCTGCCAAAGATCCTTGATGCCCTTCATGTTAAACTTGGCGATCAGACCCTTGTGCTCGAAGTTGCTCAGGAAATTGGTGAGCACGAAGTACGCTGCATCGCGATGGACACCACAGATGGCCTGGTACGTGGCGCAGAGGTGATCAACACAGGTGCGCAGATTTCTGTGCCTGTTGGTCCTGAAACGCTTGGCCGTATTCTGAACGTTACCGGTGAGCCAATTGACGAAAAAGGCCCGGTTAAAGCAACACGTCGCGCCCCTATTCATCGTGACGCGCCTTCTTTTGAAGAGCAGGCTGCTGCTTCTGAAATTCTGATGACCGGCATTAAGGTTGTTGACCTTCTCTGCCCGTACCTCAAAGGTGGTAAGGTCGGTCTGTTCGGTGGTGCCGGCGTTGGTAAAACCGTTATTATTCAGGAGCTGATCAACAACATTGCTAAGGCACATGGTGGTGTGTCTGTATTTGCCGGTGTTGGTGAACGTACCCGTGAAGGTAACGACCTGTATTATGAAATGCAGGATGCCGGCGTTATCAAACTGGATGAAGAAAACAACACAGACGGCTCCAAAGTGGCTCTTGTGTTCGGTCAGATGAACGAACCACCAGGTGCCCGTGCCCGCGTTGCACTGACCGGTCTGACTCTTGCGGAATATTTCCGTGATGAAGAAAATCAGGACGTTCTGTTCTTCGTTGATAACATCTTCCGTTTCACACAGGCTGGTTCAGAGGTGTCTGCGCTTCTGGGTCGTATTCCGTCAGCTGTGGGTTACCAGCCAACTCTGGCAACAGAGATGGGTGCCCTGCAGGAACGTATTACATCGACCAAAAAAGGGTCGATTACATCCGTTCAGGCTGTTTATGTTCCTGCTGACGATCTTACCGATCCGGCTCCTGCAGCAACCTTTGCTCACCTTGATGCAACAACCGTTCTGAACCGTTCGATTGCTGAAATGGGCATCTACCCTGCTGTTGACCCGCTCGATTCGACATCGCGTTCTCTCGATCCTTCAATCGTAGGTGAAGAGCATTACGCTGTTGCCCGTGAAGTGCAGCGTATTCTGCAGACCTATAAATCTCTGCAGGATATCATTGCTATTCTGGGTATGGATGAGCTGTCAGAAGACGATAAACGTCTGGTTGCACGCGCCCGTCGTATTCAGCGCTTCCTGTCACAGCCTTTCCATGTGGCTGAAGTCTTTACAGGTGCTCCTGGTAAACTGGTTGCCGTTGCTGACACAGTTCGTTCGTTCAAAGCGATTTGTGCTGGTGAGTATGATCATCTTCCTGAAGCAGCTTTCTACATGGTTGGTACCATTGAGGAAGCCGTTGCTAAGGCTGAAAAACTGAAAGAATCGGTTTAATACCGGTTCTTCGAAAGGAGCGCACTCATGCCGGTCCAGCTGGATATCATCAGTCCTGAAAAAGTTCTGGTGTCGCGTGAAGTTGAGATGGCTGTCATCCCCGGTGCAGAGGGTGATATCGCAGCAATGCCAGAGCATGCTCCTGTCATGCTTTTGCTGCGCGGCGGTGTAGTTTCTCTTTATGAGAACGGTGTTGTGACAGATCGTTTTTTTGTCGAAGGCGGTTTTGCTGACATTACGGCTGACCGTTGCACTGTTCTGGCTGACAGGGCAGTCCCGGTTTCAGAGATTTCAGTGGATGAGGCAACAGCCCGTCTTGAAGAGCTGACAACATTGTGGGGCCGTTCTGATAAGCACGATGATCCACAGAGTATCGACGCCCTTCAGGCGCAGATTCTTTCAGCCCGTGCTGAAATTGATGCAGCTTCTGCTGCTCACTGAGGTCTGTCGTTCTGGTATTGTTAAAAAAAGCCACCGCAAGGTGGCTTTTTTTATAACTTCCTGAAAATATTTAGCCACGGCCGCGATAGGTCGGGACATTCTGTGAGGGAATCCACACGTCTTCAGGTGGGGTGCCGGTTTGCCAGAAAACATCAATAGGCATACCGCCGCGTGGGTACCAGTAGGCACCAATACGCAGCCATACAGGAGAAAGCAGGTCAACGAGAGTTGTTGCGATCTGAACAGAGCAGGCTTCGTGAAATGCACCATGATTACGAAAGCTGGTCAGAAAGAGCTTGAGTGATTTGCTTTCGACAATCCACTGGTCCGGCACATAGTCGATAACGATATGTGCAAAGTCAGGCTGCCCTGTTACGGGGCAAAGCGAAGTGAACTCAGGGGCCGTAAAGCGCACAAGATAGTTCTTGTCAGGGTGGGGTGCAGCAACACGTTCAAGCACAGCTTCCTCAGGGCTTGCCGCTGCCTGTATCTGCCGGCCTAACTGTGTCAGTGCTGAGTGATTTTCATCAGAGTTTGACATAACTGATTTCCTTTTTTGTTACTTCAGTCAGAAAGACGCATATTGCCTCTCTCTTTCACGTGATCAGGGAAAAATGAGAGGCTTACATAACTTCTTTTTTTATATGAATTATGCGAAAAGAGGCTATGCACAAGTTTTCAGTTTCTGATTTTCCTGCCCCTCGCCTGATTTCTGAGACGGACGAACTGGCCGAAGCCGTTGCCCGCCTGCGTCAGGAGCCTTTTCTCACGGTTGATACCGAATTTATGCGTGAGAACACCTACTGGCCTGAGCTATGTCTTGTTCAGATTGGTGGTGCCGCTGAAGTTATTTTGATTGATGCTCTGGCTGAAGGCATAGATCTTGCGCCTCTGGCAGAGCTGTTTGCTGATACATCAGTGATTAAAGTGTTTCACGCTGCCCGTCAGGATCTGGAAATTTTTCTCCATTTGTTTGATGCTCTGCCTGTACCGGTATTTGATACGCAGGTGGCGGCCATGGTCGCAGGGTATGGTGACCAGGTGGGGTATGACAGCCTTGTGGGGTCACTAACCGGGTATGGTATTGATAAAAGTCACCGTTTTACAGACTGGTCAGTACGCCCTCTCTCTGATGCTCAGCTGAGTTATGCCGCAGGCGATGTGACCTGGCTACGACTGGTATATGAAAAACTGATCGGTAAACTGACGCATGAAGACCGGCTTGACTGGGTTGCTGATGAAATGGCTGAGCTGGCTCTGCCTGAGACGTTTCGTCCTGACCCGGAAAAGCAGTGGGAACGTTTGCGGGCCCGCACCGGCAATCGTCGTATGCTTGGCGTGTTACGTGCGGTGGCTGCATTGCGCGAGCGTGAGGCACAACGTGTTAATGTGCCACGTCAGCGTCTTCTTAAAGATGAAAGCCTGCTCGAAATTGCAGCGACGCAGCCTCTTTCAACTGATGCACTTACGCGGGTCAGAGGTGTTTCGCGCGGGCTGGCAGAAGGGCGTACCGGGCTTGCACTAATTGAGGCAGTTAAACAGGCACAGAAACTGCCTGATGCTGATCTGCCGTCTTTGCCTAAAGGGCGTGGTAAAGATTCTAATCGTCCTTCCGGTGCGCTTATGGCTCTTCTGAAGGTCCTTCTGGCTGCGGCATGTGAGCAGCATGATGTTGCACCACGACTTGTGGCTTCTGCTGATGAGCTGGAGGCACTGGCACTGGACCCGTCGCAGCCTAATCCGTTACTGGCGGGGTGGCGCCGTAAAATTTTTGGCGAGGCGGCTCTTTCTCTTTGTCAGGGTGAAGTTGCCCTGGCAATTAAAGGAGGGAAAGTTGTTCAGATTCCCTGTGATCCTTCATCCTGAACAGAAGGAAGGATCACAAAGGGCTGATTGCTTCAGATGCTTGTATCAAGCCAGGTATTGGCCAGTGGCCTTGCCCCGACATGTGAAATGATTTCAGAAGCAGCGACAGAGGCCAGGCGTCCGCACTCTGGTAATGTGCGGCCTGATGTCAGACCTGCCAGGAAACCTGCCGCATAGGCATCACCGGCACCGGTTGTATCAACCACCTGTGTCGGGACGGGTGACACTTTGGTGATAGTGCCATCGTGAATAACCACGCTGCCTTCAGCAGAGCGTGTCAGAGCGGCAAATTTTGTATCCTTCAGTACATGCTGTGCAGCAACGTCGAAGTTCTCAGTCTCGTAAAGTGAGCAGATTTCGTCTTCGTTGGCAAAAAGAATATCGACATGGTTACGTACCAGTTCGAGAAAAGCTTTTCTGTGACGGCTCACGCAAAACGGGTCAGACAGGGAAAGCGCAACCTGACGATTGTTTTCATGGGCCAGGGTAGCAGCCCGGCGAAAAGCTTCCTGCGCGTGCGGGGGGTCAAACAGGTACCCTTCAAGATAAACGATACGTGAAGCAGCGATGACATCAGGCAATACATCATCTGCTGTAAATTGCGTGCATGCCCCCAGGTAAGTTGCCATGGTGCGCTGCCCGTCGGGTGTAACCATGACAATGCATCGTGCTGTAGGCAGGTTTTCGCTGGTGCGTCCATCAAGCGGAGCTGAAGGGAAAGCGACATTATTTTCACTCAGATCTTTAGCAAACTGCACACCGGCTGTATCGCCGGCTACTTTGCCAAGATAAGCAACTTTTGCGCCCAGCTGAGCCGCAACAACGCAGCTGTTAGCAACTGAGCCACCGCCCATAGTGCGTTCTGCATTAAAGCTGGCAGTGAGGTTATCGGCTCGTTCTGCATCAATCAGCGTCATGCTGCCCGGGATGAGATTCTGCTGTTCGAGGAAAGCAGGTGAGACAGTACCTAAAATATCCGTGATCGCATTACCGATCCCGAGGATATCGTATTTAATCTGTTCTGAGTTCATTATACGCTAATATCCCGAAAAAGAGCTGAAAGTTTGTATCGATATACCTGCCGCCACAAAAAGGGCAACAGAAAGACGTAAGCTGTTCTTGCCGCCTGAGTATGTGGCTGTATAACAAATGAGCAAGGTTCATCTTTACTCTGCAGGCAGGGGAACGGTGGGCTTTATTGAAATAAACTGTCTGATAACGGGCAGTCAGTATGGCGGGGGTGTTTTTGTTTAGAAGACGCAAACCAGAAGAAACCAGGCCAGGGACAGCTGGTACAGATAAGCAGACTGATCAGTCTGCACCTGGCGGGCCTAAAGGGTCTTTTGATACTATTTTTTCTCCTTCTGGCGGGTCAAAGCCGTACGCCCCTGGCGGCAATGGAACGTCAGATTCTACTTCAAAACAAGTAAAGGAACCCCCTATGGGTCGTGCTCCTCTTCCTCCTGGCTCTCCGCTCTCTCCTGGCGCTGCCGTTCCTCCTATTCCGGGTGCATCGCGTATGCCTCAGCCACAGGGCCAGATGCAGCAGCCTAAAAAAGAACCTGTTGAACAGCGTACGCTGGTTGTCGGTCGCGGCATCAGCGTTCAGGGCACGGTGCAGGAAGCTGAACGCCTCGTTGTTGAAGGCACAGTTGAATCCAGCATGATCGCAGCGAAAGAGCTGATCGTTATGCCTGGTGGCCTTTTTCGCGGCAGCGTAGAAGTTGAAAGTGCTGAAGTCGCAGGCACAGTTGATGGCACATTAACAGCACGTGGCAGTCTGAGCCTGCGTGCAACCGGCCGTTTACTGGGTAAAGCAGCCTGCCGTCGTCTGAAAGTTGAAGACGGTGGTCAGATTACAGGTCAGCTGGAAATGCTGTCTGATGACAGCAGCAAAAGCTCATTCTCTGCTGATAAAAATAGCTCAGCAGGCTGATATTCCGACTGCATCACCTCTTTCCTTTTAAAGGAAAGAGGTGATGTCCGAAGGGCGATTAGTGACTATCGCGCCTGTCGCGGAGTTTGACATAGGCGATCTGAGCATGCTCACCGCAGTAGGGCTTGCCAGGCAAAGGTGTCGCACCACAAAAATGAAAACCCGGGGTACCGGGGTCACCTATAGGCCAGCAGCATGACGGGCCACGGCGTTTTTTCGTATCCGGGTCTGGTATACGGCTGAGCGCAGGTTTTGTTGCCGGGCGCACTGGCGCACGTTGTACAGGCTCAGGCTTCACAGCTTTAGGTGCGGCGACCTGTACAGGCGCTGCAACGGGAGCAGGTTTTATTTCTTTAGGGGCTTTTGGTTCAGCCGCTGCGGGTCTGGGGGGGGCTTTTGGCTCAGGCCGGGGCTGAGTAGCCGCAGGTTCAGCTGCTTTAGCCGTTTTTGTTTTGTCCGCTGTTGAATCGTCTGCCGAAGCAGAGACGGGTTTTTTCTCGCTGCGACGAATGGGAGAAGGACGAGCAGGCAGACCAAGCCTGTGTGCTTTACCAACTACAGCATTTTTTGTGATGGAAAGACGACGGCCAATCTCGGCTGTTGAGAGCCCCTCTGTCCAAAGTTCTTTCAACCGGGAGATTGTTTCCTCGGTCCACTCCATTTATGCTCACCTTAAAATTGTCGTGTTACCAGACAGAGAAACATATTTCTCTTTAGCGCATAGTAGTGTCAGAATGGTTTTTTCTTCAAGCTGAAAGCCGTAAAATCATCAGACAGTTATCAGAATACAGATATATGGTTTTCTGGCAAAGCTGAAAATACCTGCCATAATATGTGTTTATTTTGTTTGTTACACTGTCAGAATGTAAGGGTAGAATAATGGACGTAAAAGCTGCTGTTGCCTTTAAGGCAGGAGAGCCACTCAGAATTGAAACCGTGCAGCTTGGTGCACCCAGAGAGGGTGAAGTGCTGGTTGAAATTAAGGCTACCGGTTTGTGCCACACTGATAAATATACTTTGTCAGGGGCTGACCCTGAAGGGCTTTTCCCGGCGATCCTGGGGCATGAAGGGGCAGGTGTTGTTGTGGAGACCGGGCCAGGTGTCAGGCATCTCAAACCTGGTGACCATGTTATTCCGCTTTATACGCCCGAGTGTCGCGAATGTAAGTCGTGCCTGTCGCGTAAAACAAATCTGTGCACTTCCATTCGGTCTACCCAGGGCAAAGGCCTGATGCCTGATGGTACATCACGCTTTTCGTTTAAGGGGCAACCGGTTCATCATTATATGGGCTGTTCCACATTTGCTAATTACACGGTGCTGCCGGAAATTGCACTGGCTAAAATTCGCCCGGATGCACCCTTCGATAAAGTTTGTTACATCGGGTGTGGCGTAACAACCGGTATTGGTGCCGTTTTGTTCACAGCGCAGGTTGAAGCGGGTTCTACTGTCGTTGTGTTTGGCCTGGGTGGTATCGGGCTGAATGTTATTCAGGGTGCAAAGATGGTTGGTGCCGACCGTATTATCGGTGTCGATCTTAACCCTGCCCGCGAAGAGATTGCCCGTAAATTCGGTATGACCGAGTTTGTAAACCCGGCAGATCTTGGCCCTGGTGGTGATCTTGTCGGACATATTATCGAGATTACCGGCGGGGGCGCTGATTATACATTTGAGTGTGTGGGTAATACAACTCTGATGCGTCAGGCTCTTGAATGTGCACACCGTGGCTGGGGTGTTTCGACAGTTATTGGTGTTGCCGGTGCAGGGCAGGAAATCAGCACCCGTCCGTTCCAGCTGGTAACAGGCCGTCGCTGGATTGGCTCAGCTTTTGGTGGTGCACGCGGGCGTACTGATGTGCCGAAAATTGTTGACTGGTATATGGAAAACCGGATCAATATTGACGATCTTATCACCCATAAAATCCCTCTTGAGCAGATTAACGAGGGTTTTGATATGATGACACGAGGCGAAACAATTCGTACCGTTGTTGAGTACTAAGCCGCAGCGAGCATGAGTTTAGAAAAAAGGAAGCCCCCGAAAGAGGGCTTCCTTTTTTTATATCTGAAAAAATTATTTTTCAGCGTTTGAAAGCACTTCGAAAAGTAACTCTTTAGGGCGGCATACACGGGTGCCTAAGGGGGTTGTCACAACAGGACGGTTCAATAGCTCAGGGTGTTGTGCAATTGCATCGAGCAGACTTTCATCAGAGAGGCTTTTGTCTGCCAGGTTCAGAGAGGTATATAACTCCCCTTTAGGGCGAACAAATGTACGGGCCGGCTGGTTGCTTGTCGCCAGCATGGTATTCAGTTGTTCGCGTGTAGGCGGGGTTTTCAGGTAAAGTATAATTTCAGGCTCTGTACCTGCTTCACGTATCATGTTGAGAACGGTGCGTGACGTGCTGCAGGCAGGGTTGTGATAAAGAGTAACAGTCATAAGGTATTTTCCTTCTTTATCATTGCAGCATATCACGCACTCTCAGAGAGTCGAATGACTGTTAACGGAAAAAACGTCGCATAATAAAATAGGCGATTCCGTAAAAAGAAAGATAAAGAAAAGGAATAAAGAAAATAATATTTTCAGGATCTGTCAGCATTACTAAACCTCCTGATCATCTGAGGCGGTTTCCTGAGCATCGAACAGGATAGCGCCGGCACCAGAGATGAGAATAATCATTACAGTGCCAATGACCCAGGCAAAATACCAGGGGCCCTGATCACCTACAAAAACAGCAAAAAGCAGTGCAACAACCAGAACAGCTGCAAGACCTGCCAGGCGTAAAAATTGCATAGTATGTCTCCTCAATAGCTGTGTGGATCGTTGGCGATCTCAGCTGTGCTGACCTTGCCCCGCATGACATAATAACACCATGAGGTGTAAGTAATGATCAGTGGTATGAAAATGGTGCTGACAATTAACATGCATGTAAGCCCGTAAAGGCTGCCGGTGCTGTTCCATAATGTCAGACTCTGATCAGGCTTTGTTGTGGAAGGCATGAGGAACGGAAACATTGCCGCAGCCACAGTGCCGATAACGCCAACCCAGGCACTCATGCCGCACCACCATGCCAGAACGGTTTTTTTGAGTGTAACCAAAGCCGAGCCGCATATCATGCTGGCCAGCCCTGCAACAGGCAGAAGCCACAGCACAGGGTGTGCTGAGTAGTTAAGCAGCCATGCTCCTGCTGCTCTTGCAACATGCTGTCCATGTAGCGGGTTTGCAGGCATGGCGGTATTCACAGGTTCTGTAAGCATAAAACCCTGCATAAAGCAGATAAATACACCACCGGCGGCAAATAAAAATGCTGCCAGTACACCTGCGATCCGTGAGAAATTTCTGGCCCGGCTATAAATAGGGTCGTTACTGCGCAGCATAAGCATAACGCCACCCTGGTAAACACTCAGAGAAACAGAGAGCAGACCACACAGAATGACAAAAGGGTTGAGCAGATAAGAAATAAAAGAGCTGTCCTGGTAATATTGGCCTGTCCAGCTGAAATGGTAACCAACACCACTAAGGATGTTGCCAAAGGCAGCACCATAAATAAACATTGGTAGGAAGCCAGAGATCAGGAAGGTCCAGTCCCAGCTGGCCCGCCAGCGGGTGCTATCTGCTTTTGAGCGATATTCAAATGCGACAGGACGAAGAATCATGCTGAATAACAGCATAATCATAACAAGATAAAAAACTGAAAAAGAAGTGGCGTAAAGAGTGGGAAATGCCGCAAAAATTGCGCCGCCACCTAAGACAAACCAGACCTGATTACCGTCCCAGTGTGGGCCAATAATGTTCAGCATCGTGCGGCGTTCAGCATCATCTTTGCCCACAAAGCGCAGAAGCGTGCCAACGCCCATATCCATCCCAACCATAAGGGCGAGACCAATCATGAGAAGGCACAGAATGCCCCCCCAGATCAGCTTGAGAATGGTATAAATATCCATAATAAAGTCCTTTCCCTTCTCACGTTTTTCAGTGTGCTGCGGGAGCGGCGGCGTTATGTGACAGAGCAGATGTGCCGTGTGTATCGTGCTCATCTGGTCCAAGGCGGGCAAATTTAAACATCAGATAAAGTTCAGCCGCGATGAAGATACTGTAAAGGAGGGCAAAGCCAGCCAGTGAAATGGCCATATATGTTACGCTATGCGTGGATGATGACAGAAAGGTTGGCAGTCTGTTAAAAACTGTCCAGGGCTGACGGCCGGCTTCAGCCGTAATCCATCCAAACTCGGTAGCCAGAACAGGCAGAGGGATAGACCACATGCACAGGTGTAAAATCCAGCGGTTGCGTTCGAGTTGTTTTTTGAGGCTGAGATAGGCAGACACAGCAAACAAAAGAAAGAAGGACAGACCCAGAAAAACCATAAGTCTGAAAGACCAGAAAACAACAAAAACATTAGGCAGGATAGCAGGTTTTGTGGCTTCTACGACTTTATTTACTTCGTCCGGAGAGATGTTGGTGACATCCTGACCTGGTGCAAATTGTGTGGCCAGGAAACCAAACCCAAGATCTTCTTTGTGCTGACGGAAAGCATCCAGATCAGTCTGATCATGTGTCTGACCATAGCGTTTTAAAGCCGAGAGCGCTTCGATGCCAGAGCGAATATGAGGCTCGGCTTCATTTTGTAGCTCATGCATGCCGGTAATCGGCTTATCAAACTCATGTGTAATCAGTGGTGTCAGAACATAGGGGACACCGATTTCAAGGTAGTTCGTCTGCTTTTCATTATCAGGTAAAGCAAAAAGAAGCCAGGGGGCATAAGGTGGCTGGCTGGTTTCCCACAACCCTTCAATAGCGGCAATTTTTGTCGGCTGTTTTTCGTAATCCATGCGGCCAAGAACATCACCCAGAGTGATTACAGCTACAGTTGAAATAATGCCAAACAAGGCAGCCATACGAAAAGACCGGGCAGCGAATTGTCTGTGTTGTTTACGTAAAAGATAAAAAGAGCTGATACCCATGACGAATAAGGAGGCACATACGTAACCAGAAACTGACGTATGAACAAATTTAGCCTGCGCGTCAGGATTGAAAACAACTTTTACAAAACTGTCGAATTGCAAACGCATTGTTTCAGGGTCAAAGTGCGTGCCTTCAGGGACGTTCATGCTCGCATTGGCAATCAGGATCCACAAAGCTGAGAGGTTTGATCCCAAAGCAACCAGATATGTTATGGCAAGGTGAGCTGGTTTACTCAGGCGGTCCCATCCAAAAAACATCATGCCGACAAAGGTAGATTCCATAAAAAAGGCCATCAGACCTTCAATGGCAAGTGGTGTACCAAACATGTCGCCAAAATATCGTGAATACATGGACCAGTTGGTGCCGAATTCGAACTCCATGGTGATGCCGGTAGCAACGCCAAGTGCGAAATTGATACCAAAGAGCTTTCCCCAGAACATTGCCATGTCTTTGTAAATTTTGCGGCCGGTTACGACATAAACAGTTTCCATGGCAGCAAGCATAAATGTCAGTCCCAGTGTCAGAGGAACAAACATAAAGTGATAGAGAGCTGTAAGTGCAAACTGAAACCGTGAAAGCTCTACAACGGTTGGGTCGATCATATCCATTTAAAAAAATCCTTTAAAAATCATAAAAAACAATATTTTTTAAGGCATGATTATATCTCCTCTGCCGGATGAAACTGACCGTTTCTGATCTGAATCGCTCTGGTCATAAACGGCAGAACTGATCGTCTGTGAGTTATGCAGATCAGTGTCATATCCGGCCTTGCCTGTATGAGGTTTGTCAGAACAGTCTTTTCCGTTTCTGCATCAAGCCCTTCTGTAGGTTCATCGAGAATGAGCCATGGGGTTTTGCGCAGTAGTATCTGTGCGAGGCAGAGCCTTCTCGCCTGACCTCCTGATATCTGAAAACCTTCGTTACCAACGGCAGTTTCCAGTCCATATGGTGTATTGTTAAGCCAGTCTGTCAGGCCTGAAGTTTGCAGCGCCTGCATTATCTCGGCTTCGGTTGCCTGTGGGCTTGCCAGAAGCATGTTGTCACGAACCGTGCCATTAAAAAGGTGAAAATTCTGTGGAGCAACACTGATTTTTTCAGCCAGTGTTTCGCTTTGCATATCGCAGATATCATGCTCACCTAAATGACAGCTGCCTGCTTCAAAAGGATAGAAGCGAAAAAGAATTTGAATGAGAGAACTTTTCCCGGTGCCAGAGGGGCCGATCAGTGCAACACGTTCTCCTTTTTGGATATTCAGGCTGGCATGCCGAAAGATCCACTGTTCTGACCCGGGGTAGCGGAATGAAAGATCAGAAATTTCCAGAAAATCGGCATTGTCAGGATGAACCGGGTGAATGGGAGCTGTCACAAGAGGGGGGGTCATACAGGCATCATATAGTCGTTGTGCTGCGAGCTTTGTGCGGCTTAGCAGTTGCCTGGCCGCAGGCAGAGGAGTGATGATGTCAAATGCGGTAAGACACCCCAGAACCAGCATGGGCACTTCTGGTAATGACAGGTAGCTTTTATGAAAAGAATTTGTTGCGACAAGAAGAACAGCAAGGCTTGTCACCGTGGTGCATAGTGTCGTTAACCCGCGGGCGGCACTTTCGGTGGCGGCCATAAGGCGATGTGAACGATTAAGTTTGAGCTGCTTTTCAGTAAACTGTATGTGCAGATGGCGGGTGGCGGCAGGCGCCAGATATTCACCTGTTGCAGCGATCAGGTCGGCCAGGTCGGTACGGTTCTGACTGTGGAGGGTAGTCAGGGTGACTGCCAGCCGGTCAGAAATCAGGCCGGTAATATAAGGCAGGATCAGGCCACTGAAGAGTAGTCCCGTTGCAAGGCACAACGCTGCCTGTGGAGAAAAAATAGCCATTATGAGCACGAACAGGCTGCCGCAGACGACTGCTCTGATATAAGGCAACAAAGTGCTGGTATAATGCTGCCCTATCAGGTCTGTGTCAGTTACAAAGCGTGAAAGCAGGTCACCTCCCCGGCGGTTATGCAGCCCTGCAGGCGCCTGTGGTGCCAGGCAGTGGTAGCACCAGCTACGCAGCTGGCCCATAACTCTCAAGGCACCATCATGAGTGATAAGTTTTTCACCATAGCGCGAGAGAATGCGCAGCATTGCAAAGAAGCGCACACCTGTCGCGGGTAGCAAAATATTAAAAGCCTGTTGTGCAGCAACTCCGCTTATGCCTGCTACAGCAGCTCCGGCCAGCAACCACCCTGATAAAAAGAGCAGCCCAAAGCTTGCCAGTGCGGCAAGACACGCCAGCATTATGCCAAATATCATGTAAAGCCGGACAGATTTTGTGAGTGAAGGCAGACGACGCAGAGGGGTCATGCGACTGCCCTCTCAGTAAGCGCGGAGAGACTGCCCTTTTCGTTGATATGTAAAACCTGCTGTGCTGCAGAAATGAGTTTTTGATCATGTGTAGCGACAAGAACGATGCGCGTTTTCGCACAGCTTTTCAGCATCTCAATAATGGTGTCAGCAGTATCGGGATCAAGGTTCGCTGTTGGTTCATCCAGGCAGAGTATATCGGGGTTACGCAACAGGGCCCGGGCCAGGCTGAGGCGTCTGATCTGCCCGCCGGAAAGACGGGCGCCCCGTTCACCGGCCTGAGTATTAAAGCCTTCTGGCAGTGTCATGATGAAATCGAAAATCCCAGCCTGCCGCGTGGCATTTTTCAGGTCATCATCAGTGGCTTCCGGTGCGCCCAGGCGCAGGTTGTCAGCAATGCTGCCAAAGGCCATAAGCGTGCGCTGGGGAACCCATGCTATGTTTTCTTCTGTCAGGGGGTGTTGTGCCCCTCCAGCATCGTATGCTGCAACAGAACCTGAACGGAGAGGTAAAAAACCCATTAAAGTATAGAGTAATGTGGTTTTACCGCTGCCACTTTCGCCACTCAGTGCGGTGAGCTGTCCTTTTCTTATTTCTGCACTGATATGCTTCAGGATAAGTGCTTTTTCATAAGATGCAGAAATATCATTCAGCTTTAGCATCGTAACAGGTGCTGCTGATGACACAGGTTCTGAGGCGCTTTGACGCTCGACCGCATATTCAGGCAGAGTAAAAAGGGTCTGGAGTTGTTTTGCTGCGGCCATAGCATTTTGTCTGGCGTGATAGCTGGATGAGAAATTGCGCAGAGGAATGAAATATTCAGGTGCCAGGACCAGAACAATAAAGGCTGAACGAAAATCAGCAGTGCCGGCCAGCAGGCGAGAGCCAAAGATAACTGCAACCATCGCGACAGAAAGGCTGGCAAAAAATTCGAGAGTTGCAGATGTCAGAAAAGCGACGCGCATGACAGAAAATGTTGCATGGCGGTGTGCTTCGGTCTGACGTTCAAGACGGGTTATACTGCTCGTTGTCTGTCCATTCAGGCGCAGGGTCATGAGCCCCCGCAAAGAGTCAAGGAAGGATGACCCCATCAGCACAAGCTGTGTCCACTGGCGGTCCATTATGCTTTGTGCGCTGTAGCCGACCAGAACCATAAAAAAAGGAATAAGAGGCCCGGTGCAGGCCAGAATTACAAAGCTCCAGATATCAAAGTGAAACACAATGCCAAGAATCACGATGGGGAGCACGATCATCATGACCGCGCGTGGAATATATTGTGAAAAATAAGGCTCAAGCGCTTCGGCAGCTTCTGTCATGGTGGTGATAAGCTGCCCGGCTGGTTGTTTGGCGCACCCTGCAGGACCGGCTTTGGTCAGATGAATGAGGGCATCGCGCTGAACGGAAGCGCTGATGTGCAGCCCTCCTTCCTTGCCGGTCATATCTGCCAGCCACTGAAAAATAAAACTGCTGACAGAGAGGGCAAGAATGATGATGCAGTCTGTAACTGATGTGTTGAGAGGCTGCCCTTTGAATGTCAGATTATCGACAAGAGCGGCAAGAGCGCAGAGCTGTAAAATGAAGAGTATACAGGCAATGCTGCTGGTTGCAGCAGAAAGCATCAGCCATGTGCGGGCCCGGCGTGTCAGGTCTTTGAGATATGATCCTGTTTGTTGCTGAGTCGCTTGCATGGAGAGCCATCCTGTAAAACAGACCATAATGGTATTATAATTTAATAAATAAATAAATAAATAAAATAATTAAAAATTAACGGTCAGACAGGCGCTGCCATAAACTGTTGCCAGGGGCTAATGTTTCGATAAAAAATCGACTTTTATTATTTTGTTAAGTTTTTTGGTTACATGCAAGTACTATTTTTGTTTTTACAGTGCAGTAAGGTAAAGTGTAACATATTGTTAATTAAAATGATAATGCACTTACACCCTGCCAGATCATGTAGGCAGCAACCATAAAAATAATACAGGCAAATAATGTTGTCAGTTGCCCGCTTTTGCCGGCCATGCGTCTGGCAAGGCGCATTCCGCCAACGCTGCCAAGGGCACCCCCCAGAACAAAGAGTGCTGCAAGTTGCCAGTCTATATAGCCTGAAAGCATGTAGCTGACAGCGGTTGTAAGCCCAAATGCAGCCACCGCGACAAGAGATGTGCCAACAGCGTTAAGAATAGGCATATTTGTTGAGGCAATCAGGCCAGGAACGATCAGAAAGCCGCCGCCAATACCAAAAAAGCCAGACAGTATGCCTGTGCCAATACCAAATCCGGCAACTTTCCCGATATTATGGCGGTTGCAGCTTGCTCCCGGGGTGCCGGTTTTGCGTCTGCCGTGCAGCATGATGCCGCCAACGATCACCATAAGTATTGCAAAGCAGAGCAGAAGGTGTTGCCCGTTAACGGCTTTTCCTGCCGCTGCTCCTGCAAAAGCACCAAGGATGCCGCATGATGCGTAGATTGCAGCGCAGCGCCATTTTACGGTGCCCTGTTTTGCATGCTGTGCGAGGCCAACCAGAGCATTAAGCGCTACGGCAAGCGCGCTGGTGCCCAGGGCAACGTGCGGGTTTGAGACCCCGACAAGGTAAACCATTAACGGGACAGCCAGAATTGAGCCGCCTCCGCCGATGAGTCCCAGGGTGAATCCAACGAGTGTTCCTGAAAAAATTTCAAGAAGAATATGGAAGAAGGGGGCGGTCATGCTAACGGTATATAGTTCTTGAAATTAAAGTTTATTAACAGGAATTTTGATGTAGCTGGTGCCGTTATCATCTGGTTCAGGCATATGACCGCCGCGTATATTCACCTGGACTGAGGGCATGATGAGGGTTGGCAGGTTGAGTGTAGCATCGCGGTTAGTGCGCATTTTAACGAAATTTTCTTCCGTAATGCCGTCGTGCACATGGATGTTGTGTGCCCGTTCTGCCTCAATTGTTGTTTCCCAGGCAAACTGATCACGGCCTTCAGCTTTATAATCATGGCATAGAAAAACACGGGTTTTACCGGGCAGAGAGAGCAGGCGGCGGATGGAGCGGAACAAAGTTGTCGCGTTGCCTCCGGGAAAATCCGCGCGGGCAGTGCCATAATCAGGCATAAACAGAGTGTCGCCAATAAAAGCGGCATCGCCAATAACAAAGGCCATATCTGCTGGTGTATGACCCGGAACGTGCAGAACGGTAACATTCAGATTGCCAATTCTGAACTGATCGCCATCATGAAATAGTTTATCAAACTGAGAGCCGTCGCGTGCAAAGCGCGTATCAGCATTAAATATTTTACCAAATACTTCCTGAACGGTGATGATCTGAGCGCCTATTCCCAGTTTTCCGCCAAGCTGCTCCTGCAGCCAGGGGGCTGCTGAAAGGTGGTCTGCGTGGGCATGGGTTTCGAGCTGCCATTCAACGTGCAGGTTATTTTCTTTGACGTAGCTGACAATATTCTGAGCTGAACTGAAACTGGTGCGCCCCGAAGCGGGGTCATAGTCGAGTACGCTGTCAATGATGGCTGCAGATTTTGTTGACGGGTCGTGCACAACGTGGCTGGCTGTAAATGTTGCCTGGTCAAAGAATGTTCTGACAACCGGGCGCAGCTCATTGTTTGCAAGTGCATTAAGAATCTGGCTGGCTGCTAAATTCAGAGAGGTATCTGTCATCAGAAGCATCCTTAGTTAAAGAATTAAATTAAGTATGTATTTTAGTGTTTTTAAAGAGTAAAACATGCTCCGTCAAGGAGATGTTATGATGGCTAAGAAAATCTCCTGTAGCAATATACAGAAAATCTCTTGTGATGGTACACTTCCTGAGTAAAAGCTAAAAGATATTAAGTTTAAGATGAACGAAGGACGCCGTATGAATGACAGTTTACAGGACACATGCCCTCTTTATCATTCAGGCTCGTCTCTCAGAATAGGTGAGCTGGCACCGGATTTTGTTGCCAGAACCAATCATGGCCAGCTTACGCTAAGCGCATTGCGTGGGAAATGGGTGATGCTTTTTGCGCATCCGGCTGATTTTACCCCTGTCTGCACAAGTGAGTTTATTACTCTGGCGCGTATGACGCCGCAGTTCTCTGCTCTTAACTGTGTATTACTTGGTGTTTCTGTTGATAGTCTTCCTTCGCATATTGCGTGGGTCGAATCGATCAGAGAACGTTTTGGGGTAGAGATTCCATTTCCTATCATTGAAGATCCTTCAATGGCGATTGCCCGCGCGTATGGCATGCTTGATAGCTCATCGCAGAATAGTGTTACGGTCAGGGCGGTTTATATGATTGATCCTGATGGCGTTGTGCAGGCTATGACATGGTACCCTTATGCCGTAGGGCGCTGTGTGCAGGAGATGCTGCGGCTTTTGCAGGCTTTGCAGAGAGTCGCCGGGGGGGATGCTCTGACACCCGAAGGCTGGCAGCCTGGAGATGATGTTTTGCAGCCGCAGGTTCAGGTGCAGCAGGAAATCACAGCTATTGGCCCGGAATGGTTTATGAAAATGGAAGGGGAACAGAAAAAATGACACCGCTGCTGCTGGAAGAAGCCAGGCTTGTTGTAGAGCGTCTTAAATTGTTTGCTCAGCCTCAGCGTCTTATTATTGTCGATGTGCTGCTTAGAGGAGGTCCCCTTGCTGTAAGTGAACTTGAAGCACGCACTGGTATAGGCCAGCCGACACTAAGCCAGCAGCTGGGCACATTGCGTCGGGCGGACATTATAGTGCCACGTCGTGAGTCCAGGGCTATTTATTATAGTCTGGCCAGCAGAGAGGAAGAGCGGAGGGCGCGTGCGCTGATTGGTCTTTTACGAGATGATCAGGATACGGTTTTGCCGCAGGTTCACACGACAGCTTCCCCTGCGATGCCGGCCACTCAGTCAGTTCATAAAAATGGCGGAGGAGGGGCGCAGTTTGCATATATTCGTCCTCCTTCTAAAAAATGAGCTGTCAGCTTTTCTGGGTATTTAGATAAGCCTGCTGTATCAAAGCTGAATGTGTTAATTTTGCAACGGGTTGTGGCGGAAGTTTGGTTTCTGCGAAAAACTCTCAACTCCTCCAGTTGCAAATGATTATCATTATTTGCTAAGGCCTGCATCAGAAATTAGAGATGTGTTTGCTTTCTGAGGCGGGTAGGATGAGTGAGATAAAACGGGGTTATCTGGCACCAGTATCGTGTATTGGTGCCCTTTTGTTTTCTGTGCAGGCTGTAGCTGCCAGCAATGATGCTGCAAAAATTGATAAAAAGCGTGATGTTAAACGCGCCCATGCTCACAAAGTTGCAAAAAAAAATGTAGCTGCCCCGCAGGAAGAAGGTATTGCCGGTGAAGAAGAAAGGCTGACTGTCACAGGGCACGGCTTTAATACGATGCATCAGTCTCTCGGGATGTCCCGTCTCCCGCAGGATGTGATGCACACACCACAAAACATTAACGTGGTGCCTCAGGTGCTGATGCGTCAGCAAAACGTTAAATCACTGACTGAAGCCCTGCGTAATGTACCCGGCGTTACAGCTTCTATCGGTGAGGGTGCGGGTGGCATGAATGGCGACCAGTTTCTGATCAGAGGTTTCCAGGCTCAGAATGATATTTATGAAGATGGTCTGAGAGATTTCGGTGTGTATTCACGTGATTCATTTGATTATGAATCGGTGTCGGTGATTAAGGGGCCGTCTTCTGAAGTGTTTGGTAATGGTACGACAGGTGGTGCTATTAACATGACCACTAAAACCCCAGGCCTTGATAACCGTTACGCAGCAGAGTTTACAGGCGGTTCAGGCAGTTTTTACCGTGGCACGCTCGACTTTAACCAGAAGCTTGATGATTCTACAGCCATCCGTATCACGGGTATGGGCAGCGAAAATAATGTTGTCGGGCGTGACTTCATTTATTCACATCGCTGGGGTGTTGCGCCCTCAATAGCATTTGGTCTTGGTAAGCGCGCAACGCTGATTTTGCAGTATATGCACCAGCAGGAAAATTCTATTCCTGACTTTGGTGTTCCTGTTGTTACAAAACCGGGAACATCTGTTGCTAAGCCGATTACTGAATACGGTATAAGACGCACGAACTGGTATGGCACTGATAACGATCAGAATGCGACCAATGATAATATGGAAACAGCACGTTTTACCTATAAGCTTAATCGTCATATTACTTTTTATGACGATCTGCGTGGTGGTCAGTATTATCGTACATTCGCAGCGTCTAAAGCGACCTGCGATACAACCTGTGTGAATAATTATTTCAATGGTGACCCGGCGGCCGCTCTTGTTGCGCGTTCAGGCCCGACGGGAGCCGGTGCCGGACTGGGTGCCGGTACATTTTACGCCCCATTGCCTTATGAGCAGAGAAGCTGGTCTGTGCAGAACGTCGCTTCTATGCTCGCCAATTTTCATACGGGCTTCTTAAGGCATCAGGTTGTTGCGGGTGTTGATATTGAGCGCGTGAACGATGTGCGTTCACAATCGACCTATACAAAAGCAAAGCCCTATGCCAGCCTGGTTAACCCTAACCCTTATGTTGGTAACCTTGGGCTTGTGCCCGGTGAGTCAAACCCTGGCGGGCTTGTAAACCTTAATGGTCTGGGCGCAAAACCACATAGTAATGGTTATGGTTTTGATACGGGTCTGTTTTTATATGACCAGATATGGTTTACAGACTGGCTGTCTGTTAAAGGCGGCTTCCGCTGGGACCGCTGGCAGACGGCGTACAGTCTGACAGGTGGTGATACGGCTAAATATCCCGACAAGCACATGCGTAGTGTTGAAGGGGTCTTTAACCCTAACGCGAGCCTGATTATTACGCCTGATGCACATCAGACCTACTATTTCACCTGGGCAAATTCGACCACTCCTACAGGTATGTATGTAACAAACGGGTCTGTGCCTATTCGTCCGGGCACCAGCTCTTTTGCAGCACCTGAAAAAGCGCAGCTCTATGAAGTAGGTGCAAAGTACAGCCTGCTGCATGACAGGCTCGGCGCTTCGGTTTCCCTGTTCCGCCTTGATAAAGGCAATGCGTATTATACAGACCCGGTGACTGGTAATGTCAGTGGCTCATCAGACCGCCTGAGAAACCAGGGGATGGAGCTGTCTGTGGGTGGTATTATTCTGCCAGGCTGGAATATTTCAGCAACATATGCCCTGTATGACAGTAAGGTTATGTCGTCCGCTACGGCTGCTTCAGTCGGTAAAAATCTGCAATATGTGCCCCATAACCAGGCAACATTGTGGACGGCGTATAACGCGTTCGCTAATAAGCCTTACAATATCATGATCGGCGGTGGTGTAACCTGGCGCCAGCACGTCTGGCTGAATAACACGAACACGGCAAAAGTGCCGGCTAACCTTGATTTCAGTGCGATGATCTCTCACCGCTTTGACCGTCACTGGAAGATTTCAATGAACGGGTATAACCTCGCAAACAGACTGAACTATCAGAGCCTGTTCTCGAACAGGGCTACCCCGTCAGCCGGGCGTATGTTCCTTGGAGAGGTGAGTTTTACTTACTAAGACAGTCTGTTATTTTGTATGAGGGGATTGTAAACCTCTCATACAAAACCTGCTTTTTGCTTTGTTTCGTTTTTATTACTGTAAAATTGTGTGCAAAGAGGGGTAGACCGCCGGGCTGCGGGGTGTTTCTATCACACTCAGGTTATTCTACTCTGAGTTAAGGATTATAACACCCATGGTCATGATCAGTTCACAGGCAGGAAAGTGTCTTCCTTCGTCAGATCTGACAGATATTTCAGCTCTGCTTGCGGCTTATTATGACCGCAAACCTGACCCGTCAGTGGCAACACAGCGTGTTGCTTTCGGAACATCAGGCCATCGGGGCAGTGCGCTGCACAGCAGTTTCAATGAAAATCATATTTTGGCTATGTGCGAGGCAATTGCTCGTCATCGTAAGGCTGAGGGTATTGATGGCCCGTTATTTCTGGGCATCGACAGCCACGCCGTTTCAGCACCGGCACAGCGCACAGCGCTTGAAGTGCTGGCCGCTCACGGGATCAGAGTGCACATTGATAAGGATGATGGCTATACGCCAACACCCGTTATATCCCACGCTATTCTGACTTATAATAAGGACCGCACAACTGGTCTGGCTGATGGTATTGTTATCACACCTTCGCATAACCCACCGGCTGATGGCGGCTTTAAATATAATCCGACACATGGTGGCCCGGCTGATACAGCTATTACAAAAGCCATTCAGGATATGGCTAACAGTTTTCTGGAAAATGGCCTCAAAGAGGTTAAACGCCTGCCTTATGATGAGGCCGTAAAGCAGCCCTGTGTCACACGTTATGATTTTGTCACACCTTATGTTGCTGACCTTGAATCTGTTATCGATATGCAGGCAATCAGCAAATCAGGTATCAAAATTGGCATCGATCCGCTTGGGGGGGCTGCTGTTGGCTACTGGCAGCGCATTGTCGATGCATATGCTCTGAACGCGACGATTGTCAGTAATGAGGTAGACCCGCAGTTTGGCTTTATGACAGCCGACTGGGATGGCCAGATTCGTATGGACTGCTCGTCGCCTTATGCTATGGCGCGTCTTATTGCTATGGGTGAGAAGTTTGATGTGGCTTTTGCAAACGACACCGATGCTGACCGCCACGGTATCGTAGCCCGCCCTGATGGGCTGATGAACCCTAATCATTATCTGGCTGTAGCGATTTCATACCTTTATCAGAACCGGCCTGAGTGGAGCCCGAAACTGGGTATTGGTAAAACACTGGTCAGCAGTAGTCTGATTGATCATGTTGCCGCTGAGCTGGGCCGTAAACTTGTTGAGGTGCCGGTTGGGCTGAAGTGGTTTGTGCCCGGTCTGATGGATGGCTCTCTGGGGTTCGGAGGGGAAGAAAGTGCAGGAGCGACCTTCCTGCGGCGTGACGGTACGGTCTGGACAACCGATAAAGATGGGATCATCCTTAGCCTTCTGGCTGCGGAGATTACCGCAAAAACCGGCAAAAACCCGGTGCAGCATTACCATGAGCTGACCGCGCGCCTTGGTACGCCGTACTATCAGCGTATTGATGCGCCAGCGACACCCGATCAGAAAGTGCGGCTGTCTAAACTTTCGCCAGAGCAATATCCGGGTGAGACCCTCGCAGGTGAAGCGATTACTGCCAGAATGACCAGAGCACCAGGTAATGGTGCCGCGATTGGTGGCCTGAAAGTAACAACAGCTGACGGCTGGTTTGCGGCACGTCCTTCCGGCACAGAAGATGTTTATAAAATTTATGCTGAAAGCTTTAAAAGTCCTGAACATTTAAAAGAAATTCAGGAAGAGGCTCAGACTGTCATTACAAAGGTTCTGTCAGCCTGATTATATAAAACTGACGGTGTTCACTGGTGGCACCGTCAGTATTTTATCGTTTTTGTTATTGCTGGTCCACTTCCAGGGACTGGAGTTCATACAGGCGGCGGTATAGCCCGTTTTCCTGCTGAATTAGCTGAGCGTGGCTGCCATCTTCAACGATATGACCATGCTCAAACACCAGAATACGATCCAGATCCACAACGGTAGAGAGGCGGTGTGCAATGACCACAACAGTGCGCCCCTGCATAAGCCTGTGCATGGCCTCCTGCACCAGAACTTCAGAGCGGGAATCAAGGCTGGCTGTGGCTTCATCCATAATCAGCACAGGTGTATTGACCAGAAAAGCCCTGGCAATGGCGACACGCTGGCGTTCGCCGCCTGAGAGTTTAACACCACGCTCCCCAACGAGAGTATTATAACCATCAGGCAGGCGGGCAATGAAGTCAGAGGCATTGGCCAGGCGGGCTGCCTCTTCAATTTCAGCCTGTGTTGCATCAGGGCGGCCATAGGCAATATTTTCTGCCAGAGTGCGGTGAAACAGCATAGGCTCCTGCGGAACAATCGCAATTTCTGCGCGCAGGGTTGATTGCTGCACTGTGGTAATATCAATTCCATCAATCAGAATACGTCCGCTATCGGGTTCGTATAACCTTTGCAGTAAACGGGTAAAAGTTGACTTTCCAGAGCCGGACGGGCCAACAAGCCCGACACGACTTCCGGCCGCAATCGTGACGGAGAGATCAGAAAAAATTTCTTTTTTCTGTGCTGCATAAAGAAATCTGACGTGCTCAAATTCAATTTTACCAGCCTTTGCTTTAAAGGGCAGAGCGTGTGGGGCGTCCTGCACTGAAGGTGGCATACGCCACAGCATAAGCAGTTCTTCCATCTCATTGACTGAACGCTGAACAACGGAAACCTGTTGCCCGATATCGCGCAGATATCCCTGCACCAGAAACGTCATGGTCAGAATATAAGCTACGTCACCCGGCCCGGCCCGGCTTGTCAGCCATAGCCAGACAGAGGCGCCTGCCAGTGCAATACGCATTAAGGTGACAAGAAGATTCTGAATGCCGGCGCTGTTTGTACCACGTACCCATGTCTGGCATGTGGCGTTTTTCCATTCTGCAACAGCTGTCTCCAGGCGTGTTTCCTCACGTGTTTCTGCGCCAAAGGCTTTAACAACAGCATTGCAGGTCATGGCATCTGCCAGAGCAGCACCCACGCGACTGTCACACTGGTTGGCTGTACGGGCAGAGGGGGCAACATAATTGAGTGTCAGCAGGCACGATGAAGCAATAAAAAGGGCGGCAATCACTCCCAGCACAACACCCATAAACAGCCAGTGCCAGGCAAGCACAAGTGTTGTCATGATCAGCAGTACAGCTTCAGGAATAAGCATAAGCAGCAGCGTGTCATTCAGCATATCCACGGCCCACATGCCGCGTGTCAGTTTTCTGACAGTCGAACCCGCAAAGCTGTTAGCATGCCACTCGGTTGAAAGCCTTTGCACATGCGCAAAGGCTTCAATAACAATTTTCTGCATAACGCGTGTTGTCAGGTGGGTAATGCCCAGATAGGCCGCACGTTTGCCCAGCACATTACCTATGCCGCAACCTGCCATAGCAACCAGCATCCATAAAGCATCATGGGTGAGGGAGGATTGTGCCGCAGGCTGCGCGACGTCAGAGACCAGACGTCCGGCAAGAACGGGCATCAGCACATCAAGTACAGTTGCAAACATAATGCCGATGACAGTGACCCAGAGTGGCCAGGGAAAATCCAGCCAGCGCCGCATGACAAATTTCAGGACATCGACAAACAGACTTTGCTTCCCTGCGGTTTTATTATCCGCAGAAGAGGGGGTATTCATGACAAAATTCCGAGGTAATGGTCACGCACAGCAGGGGCGTGTCAGAGCATAATGAATATAAATTCTAACCAGAAAAAGTATTTTTAGCAAACAAAGCAACACATGATGGCACTTTGTGACAGAGCACGATAGAAAGAGGGTATGGCCCGATCTCCTTCCTCTCCCCGTAAGCGTGCAGTTTCTGCGAATAAGGAAATTTCTGCTGTGAGTGCCCGTAAAATGAAAGTGGTAAAAAGCAAACCACAGGCCGGGCAGGCTCCGCGTGATATGACGGCTGAGGAGCGACTGGTTTTTTTAAAAGACCTGGAGGGGGCCTGGCCAGATGCGCAGACTGAGCTTCATTATACTACTCCCTTTACTTTGCTGGTCGCAGTGGTTCTTTCCGCTCAGGCAACCGATGCTTCCGTTAATAAAGTGACTCCTGCCTTGTTTGCAGCTGCCCCGACCCCGCAGGTGATGATGCAGCTGAGTGAAGAGGAAGCCGGAGCTTATATTCGCACTATCGGGCTGTGGCGTAATAAGGCCAGGAATATTGTTGAGCTTTCACGTCAGCTGGTTGAGCGCCACGGGGGAGAGGTGCCTGACACGCGTGATGACCTTGAGGCTCTTGCCGGTGTAGGCCGCAAAACAGCTAATGTTATTCTGAGTGTTTTATTTCATCAGCCAACTGTGCCGGTTGATACTCACGTTTTTCGTCTGGCTAACCGTACAGGGCTTGGGCGTGGAAAAACCGTAGAGGCTGTTGAGAAGAAGCTTGAAAAAGTTATTCCGACCCGGATGATTCGTGACTCTCATCACTGGCTTATTTTGCAGGGGCGTTATGTGTGTAAAGCACGCAAGCCGGAATGCTGGCGTTGCGTTGCGGCGAATGACTGTCTGTATCCTGATAAAACTGACAGGCCGGAAATATAGTTATTAATCTTTTTTATAATGTATAAGAGTTTCACGTTTGTCTGATTTAGCCTGCCTGAAAAAGGCAGGCTGTTTTTGTCCAAATAGTGTGAAAGTATTTTTAAAGCCAGCCTTGCAGCTCCTGCCTGGTAAGTTCTTCAAGTAAGGTAATACAGGCAGGACTATCGTTGAGACAGGGGATGAGCGTAAACTGCTCTCCACCTTTAGCCATAAATTCTTCACATACTTCATTGCCAATTTCATCCAGGGTTTCGATGCAGTCAGTTATGAAACCTGGTGTAATAACAGCAATATTTTTAATACCTCTGGCAGGAAGTTCCTCAATAAAACTGGCCGTGGCAGGTTCCAGCCATTTGGCCGGCCCAAAGCGTGACTGAAACGTCATTGGCAGCATGTCTTCGGTCATACCCAGTTCTTCGCGCAGGGCTGTCATTGTGCGTATGCAGTCAGTCAGATAGCTGTCGCCTTTGTTGATATAGGCTTTGGGCAGACCATGAAAAGACGCCACAACCATTTGCGGGGCTTCAGTCTGTTTGCTTATTGTATCCCGCACAGAGTCAGCCAGGGCTTTTATATAGGTCGGGTGGTCTGCGAAGGCGGGCAGCGTTCTTATCGCAGGCTGATTGCGCAGGCGCATAAGTGCACGAAAAAACTGATCGTTCGCGGTGGCTGTCGTGGTTGCACTGTATTGTGGATAAAGCGGCACAGCCAGAATACGATCACACCCTTGCTCAAGCAGGGTTTTTAACCCCTGAGCGACAGACGGTGTGCCATAACGCATAGCCCACACTACCGGCACATTATCGGCCTCAAAACGTCTGGCAAGAGCCTCAGCCTGATCGCGCGTATAGCGGCGCAGCGGGCTTTCATTGGTTTCTTTATCCCATATGCGTTTATAGGCTTTACCGCTTTTTCCTGGTCGTACAGTCAGTACTACACCCTGCAAAATGGGCTTCCATACGACAGGAGAGGCTTCAATAACTCTGCGGTCAGAGAGGAATTCTGAAAGATAACGGCGTACAGATCGATAATCTGTATCTTCGGGTGTTCCCAGGTTGAGGAGCAAAATTCCTGGTTTCCGGGGAGACGCGTCTGCATGGTCATGCGTGCGGCGTGATGGAATATAGTGAAAAACCATAAAACCCTCCTGACTGTGACGGCATGACACATCGCGTGTCGGTTGTTATCTGATGTCACTTATGGTGAGAGAACTTTTAACCCGGATCTGATACATTTCATCATCACAGATGGCAATGATACATCAGCAAGCATGTTTTTTTGTGCCAGAAACCCTGACTTTAAGGACGAGTTGGAAAATTTGTCTATATGTGTGGCATAAACATGAAGATGTAGCGTGAAGTGTGTGAAAACATGTTGTACGTCATCACTTTTTTTCCACCCGGTATTCAGGGGGGCATGCCTGGCAGCTTCAGGCCAGGTCCAGGGGGTTGTCAGCCAGTCTGTGCCAGGCAGCTCGGTCATTGCGGCAAGTAATCCGGTCTCAGGGCGTTTGCGTAGTAATATATTGCCAGCATTATCGAGCACGAGAAAATGCACACCATAGCGCACAGGTTTGTCTTTTTTGGCAGCACGCCGGGGCAGGGACGGAGCCAGGCCTGTACGCTGTCCCTCGCAGTGCGGTTGCCAGGGGCACAGGCCACAGGCTGGTGAGCGGGGTGAGCACAGAGAGGCACCGAGGTCAAACAAGGCCTGTGCAAAATCAGAGGGGCGTTGCTGCGCTTCCTGTGCATTGTTGAGTTCGCGTGCCAGGCGGGTGAGCTCTTTTCTCGCTCCTGGCAGGGGGGATTCTACAGCGAACAGACGGGAGGTTATGCGTTCAACATTTCCGTCTACC
Organism: Acetobacter sp. DsW_059; assembly: GCF_002153695.1. NCBI lineage: Bacteria > Pseudomonadati > Pseudomonadota > Alphaproteobacteria > Acetobacterales > Acetobacteraceae > Acetobacter > Acetobacter sp. DsW_059. The sequence goes on along the minus strand of NZ_JOPI01000010.1, from coordinate 32,765 downwards.
GGTACTACCGGCACATTAAATGCTATGGCTGCTATGGCTGCCGCGGTATAGGATCCCACCCCGGGCAGTTTCAGCAGCTCCTCAGTGGTGTCTGGGAAACCCCCGAGCGCTACAACAGCAGCGGCACAGGCATGCAGGTTGCGAGCACGTGAGTAATAGCCAAGTCCGGCCCAGGCGGCCAGCACATCATCACGCTCCGCTGCGGCCAGGGCTTCAACAGTAGGAAATTTTTCTAGAAAACGCAGGTAATAGGGTATAACCGCCTTGACGGTTGTCTGTTGCAGCATAATCTCGCTCAGCCAGACATGATAAGGGTCAGCACTCTGACCAGGGCCAGAACGCCAGGGGAGGGTGCGCCGGTGACGGTCGTACCAGTCAAGGAGGGCATAAGCGGATGGTATTTGCACGGAGAGTGTTATGACGAAGGACAGTTCTGCCGACAAGACCAAAGCCGTACGTTTTACAAAAACGTCTTCGCGCCGGTATGCCGAGCCAAAAGCTGATCAGCCTGTAAGGCGGGCATTTAAAGCGCGTAGCCTTGCAGCGCTTTTGCCCGCAGTGACAGAGCCTGTTTTGCGTCGTCATTCTTCTTTAAATATGCGTCTGATAACGGACTGGGCTGATATTATTGGTCCGGCATATGCTGCACGTACCAGGCCGCAGCGTCTTACGGCAGGTACACTGGTTATTTCCTGCGCAGGGCCTGTCGCGATGGAGTTGCAGTATATGAGTGATAGTCTGATATCGCGTATTAATACCTGGTGTGGGCAGTCACTGGTATCGCGTTTGCGTTTTGTGCAGGATACCCAGCCAGAAAAGCCTCGTTCTGCGGCGCTCCCTGAATGTTCCCTGCGGCCGCCGCCACGTTATGAACTGCCGGATATGGAGGAGGGGCCTTTGCGTACAGCACTTGAAGCGCTTGGAGCACGCGTATTGCAGGATAACGGGCGCTGAAACTCTGCATGCCAGCTCCTCCACAACTGCCGGACTTTTTTTGTAGTAAAAAAGGTATATCCCGGCTGCTATGCTTTGTGTCGCTGGCTTTACTCTCGGCCTGTGCGGGGCATCGCAGCACGACATCAGAGTATAATACTTCCTCTGGTTCCTCAGCCGGGTCTGCAGTTGATCACTGGAACGGGTATATTCTTGATGCGTCACAGCGATTCTCTGTTCCTCCATCATGGATAAGAGCTGTTATGCAGCAGGAGTCGGGTGGTCATCAGTATCTGCACGGGCGTAAAATTCGCTCAGTGCATGGTGCTGTGGGACTGATGCAGATTAAGCCTGATACTTATCATGAGCTGGCACGGCGTTATCACCTTGGCTCTGACCCGTACGACCCGCATGATAATATTATGGCAGGCAGCGGCTATATTCGTGAATTATCAGACCGGTTTGGTTCTCCACTTTTTCTGGCGGCTTATAACTGCGGGCCACAATGTGCAGAGAATCACCGGTCACGGGGCAGCTCTCTGCCTGATTATGCCCGGCATTACATGGCATCCATTAAACCTCATCTGAATGACCCTATCCCGGCTATGTTAAAGCCTGCCTCGCTGTCTTTTCCTGCGGCGCCGGTTATGCCGGTGCAGGTGGTGTCAGATACAGCATCAGCCCGCACTTCGTCTCAGAGTGCCTACGGCGTAGCGTCGGCATTGCCAGATGATACGCCACCACCGCCCGCTCCGGTTAAAGGCGGGTATACGTCAGCTGAAGTTCCGGTCGCAGTGACCCGGGCTGTATCGTCTTCGGCCAGCTGGGCTGCTGTCAGCTCAGAGTCAGGCATTGTGCAGGCAGGTGCTTTTTCAACGCAGGAGCGGGCTGTGGCTGTGAGTAACCTTGCGCGTCGCTGTGCCCCCGCTCTTGCAGGCAGCGCCACGCGCATTGAGCGTCTCTCCGGCTCTGCTGTGTGGCGTGTGCGTTTTGTTGGTGTGCCAGCAGCGCAGATTAGTTCAGTCTGTGCGGCTCTGCATCGCCGTAGCATAGCGTGTATACCTGTCTCTCAGCCGTGAAAAAATCCTGTCCCTGGCCAGTCTTACTGCATCATATGCTTGGCGGGACTGCTCCGACACGGTAAGAAAGGCATTATGAGCCTATGCTTGTGATCATAAACCGGTGCCTGCTTCATTCTACAGGGCAGGCCCTGAACTATCGACGCCTCGCGCCGAAGGAGCCGTATTAACACAATGCCCCGTCGTCTCATGCCCAGTTCACTTGTTTCAGGTCGTGCTTTTCTGAGCCCGCGCAGAGCCTCATCATGGGTGCTCGCATCCTCTTTTCTGGCTCTGGCTACATTGCCGGCCTGCTCAGATTCACCTAAAAATGCCAGTGACCTTGCGTCACCACGCAGTCACCTTGCGATGGAAGACCGTGGTGCATCGGGGGGGGAAGATACGCTCAGGGCAGGTGGTGTGAATGCGTATCTGTGGCGCGCCTCACTTGATACGCTCTCTTTCATGCCTATTGCTACGGCCGATGCACAGGGTGGTCTTATTCTGACAGACTGGTACACGCCGCCTGCAACTCAGGATGAGCGTTTTAAAATTACGGCGTTTATTCTTGATCGCCGCCTTCGCTCTGATGCGCTGCGTTTGTCAGTTTTCCGACAGATTAAGCAGGATGGTCAGTGGGTTGATACACCTGCTGCCGGCAATACAGCGTCAGATATTGCTGCGCGTATTCTCGCGCGTGCCCGTAAACTGCGCGCAAATAACGGTAATAACGATAACTAACGGCTCAGGTCGTTCTCTTTTTTTCTCTGATAATCTGTACGAGTTCCATGACACAGTCCGCCAGCAAATCTGACCTTCAGGCTTCTTCTGCCATCTCCTATAATTTTGAAACGGTTGAACCACACTGGCAACAGGTCTGGAACAGCGGTGATGTTTTCAGCGTGCCGGATACCCCTCCGGCCGATAAACCTAAATATTATGTTCTGGAGATGTTCCCGTATCCGTCAGGGCAGCTCCATATGGGGCATGTGCGCAATTACGCTCTTGGCGATGTGGTGGCACGCTATAAACGCGCCAGAGGATATGCGGTTTTGCACCCTATGGGCTGGGATGCTTTTGGTCTGCCGGCTGAAAATGCAGCGCGTGAGCGCGGTGTACACCCGCAGGAATGGACGCTGAAAAATATTGCGACTATGCGCACGACTCTTCAGCGTCTTGGCTTTTCGCTGAACTGGGACCGGGAAATTGCAACCTGCCTGCCTGAATATTACGGGAAGCAGCAGAAGCTGTTTCTTGATTTTATGAAAGCTGGCCTTGTTGACCGTCGCGAAAGCTGGGTGAACTGGGACCCGATTGATCAGACTGTTCTGGCAAATGAGCAGGTAGTTGATGGCAAGGGCTGGCGTTCAGGTGCTCCTGTTGAGAAAAAACAGCTGTCACAGTGGTTCCTTAAAATTACCGATTTTGCCGATGACCTGCTCAGCGAGCTGCAAACTCTTGATCGCTGGCCTGAGCGTGTGCGCACTATGCAGGAGCGCTGGATTGGTCGTTCGGAGGGCGCGCGTGTGACGTTTGCTCTGCATGCGCCTCCTGCCGGTCTCGACACCAACCTGAATGCAGTTGAGGTATTCACAACCCGGCCTGACACATTGTTTGGGATGTCTTTCCTTGCAATTGCGCCCGATCATCCGCTGGCAACATGGGTGGCACAGAGTAATACGGATGCTGCGGCCTTTATTGCAGAATGTCACAGTCTCGGCACATCAGCAGAAGCTGTTGAAACAGCTGAAAAACGCGGTATTGATACGGGTCTGCGGGTTAAACACCCGTTTCTGGATAAAGATTTTCCGGTCTGGATCGCCAACTTTGTACTGACCGATTATGGCACCGGTGCGTTGTTTGGCTGCCCGTCAGGCGATCAGCGCGACCTTGACTTTGCTCATAAATATAACCTGCCTGTTGTGCCCGTTGTGCTGCCAGCAGGTAAAGACCAGGCTGATTTTAGTATTGCGGCTCATGCCTTTACCGGCGATGGCACAATGATTAATTCAGGCTTTCTTGACGGGCTGAGTACGCAGGATGCCCGCCGTGAAGCGATAGCCCGCCTTGAAGGTATGGGCGTTGGTAAAGGTGTGGTGAACTGGCGCCTGCGCGACTGGGGTATCTCCCGCCAGCGTTACTGGGGCTGCCCTATACCTGTTATTCATTGTGAAAGCTGTGGTGCCGTACCTGTGCCAGATGCTCAGCTGCCGGTCAGACTGCCTGAGGATGTCTCCTTTGATAAGCCTGGCAACCCGCTGGATCATCACCCGACATGGAAGCATGTTGACTGCCCGCACTGCGGTAGCCCTGCCACGCGCGAGACGGATACGTTCGATACATTTGTAGACAGTTCGTGGTATTTTGCCCGCTTTACAGCCCCTCATGCTGAGGCCCCGACTGTGCGCAGTGCAGCAGATGGCTGGCTGGCAGTTGATCAGTATATTGGTGGCATTGAGCATGCTATTCTGCATCTGCTTTATGCCCGCTTCTTTACGCGTGCCATGAAAGAAACAGGGCATCTGAATCTGAGCGAACCTTTTGCAGGGCTGTTCACTCAGGGCATGGTCAGTCATGCAAGTTATAAGGATGCTTCAGGCCACTGGCTCTATCCTGAAGAGGTTGAGATCACAGGGCAGGGTGCAGTGAAAAGCGAGACCGGTGAGCCTGTAACGGTTGGCCGTGTTGAGAAGATGTCAAAATCAAAGCGTAATACCGTGGCTCCTTCAGCCATTATTGAGCGCTTTGGGGCAGATACGGCACGCTGGTTTGTGCTGTCTGACAGCCCGCCTGAGCGGGATATGGAATGGACTGAAGCCGGTGTGGCCGGGGCTGCACGCTTTGCTCAGCGTCTTTTCCGCATTGTCAGCACAGTGGCGCAGACTGTTCCGGTACAGGCTGATATTCCGGCTGAAATTGCTGCACAGGCTGATGATCTGCGCCGTGTGACACACCGTACGGTTGCGGCGGTAACAGAAGCGCTTGAAGGATTCGTGATTAACGTCGCTGTGGCGCGTATTCATGAGCTGACGTCAGCTCTGGCTGATGCTGAAAAAGCCGCTGATCTGCCTGGTATGGCCTATGCCCGCCGCGAAGCCGCTCGTGTGCTGTGTTTCCTGTCTGCACCTATGATGCCGCATCTTGCAGAAGAAATGTTTGCTCAGCTTGAGCCTGGCAGTCCGGTTGTGGCAACTCAGCCCTGGCCGGAAGCCGACCCGGAGCTGCTGACAGCAAAGCAGGTGACTATTGCTGTGCAGATTATGGGCAAACTGCGTGGCACGATTGAGGCTGCTCCTGATGAAAATAAAGATGATGTGATTGCCCGTGCTGAAGCAGAGCCTAATGTGGCTCGTCTGCTTGAGGGCAAGCGTATTGTTAAGCGGGTGCATGTTCCTAATCGTATCGTCAATTTTGTAACGGCAGGCTAATGCGTAATCTCCGTCTCTTTTGCTCCGCGCTGGCTCTGTCCGGCATGACTTTTTCCCTTAACGGGTGTGGTTTTCAGCCGTTATATGGGGAGCAAAGCCAGAAAGGGGCGGCAGATGTCAGCGCTGAGCTGAAGCGTGTTTACGTTGCGAATATTCCTGAGCGTACGGGTCAGCAGCTTCGTCTGGCCCTGCAGCAGAATATGGCAGGAGCCGGCCCTGAGGCCCCTGATGGTTATACGCTGTATGTTTCGCCATATTTCGGAGAGGAGGCGATTGATATCCATGCGGATAATACCTCAGGGCGCACGCGTATCAACGCGCATGCGCACTGGCAGCTTATGACGGTTGCTGAGCATCCGGTTTTGCTGGCTCAGGGTGATGCGACATCACTCGATGGTTATACCACTGTTTATGAGCAGTATTTTGCTCAGACTATGAATAATGAAACAGCCCTGGGACGCGTAGCGCAGGCTCTGGGTGATCAGATTACCCAGCAGGTTGCAATATGGTTTCGTACGCAGACAAAACCTGCTCAGGGTGCTTCTCAGCAGGGACCAAAAACCTATTATCCTCTGGTCAATACAATGCCTAATAATTCGGATCAGGGCGACCCGCAGGAGGAGGCAGGTGCTGATGCTATCCCGAACATGGCAACAGGGCGTTCACCAACCAATGGCAATAGCCAGTAACTATGATATCTGAGAGTGTTATTGTACCGGAAAGACGTTCAGTTTGAAGATTGATGCACGTTCTCTCTCCCGTGTTACGCAAAATCCAGGCGCATGGCGTGTGATTTTGCTGCACGGTGAAGATACCGGTATGATTTATGAACATGCGCAGAATGCCACACGCCAGGTTGCCGGTAGTGTTGATGATCCGTTTCTGGTTGCTGTGCTTGATAAATCTGTGCATGACAGGCTGGAGGAAGAGGCTGCTGCGCTCTCTCTTATGGGGGGGCGGCGGGTTGTTCGCGTGCGTGAAGCCGGTGACACGTTACTGAAGGCTGTGACGGCCCTGCTTGAGATGAAAACTGACACGCTGGTTGTTCTGGAGGCACCAGGCCTGCCTTCACGTTCGCGTCTCAGAGCTCTTATTGAAAAGCACCCTGACTGTGCGAGCCTTGGCTGTTACCCTGAGGAGGGGCGTTCGCTTGAGGCAACTATTACGCGCATTCTGGCGCAGCATAAAATCAACATTGACCGTGATGCCCTGCACTGGCTGACAGGGCAGTTGAGTGCTGACCGTGTAGCGGCACGCAGCGAAGTTGAAAAACTTGCACTTTATGCAGCTGATACAGGTAAGCTTACCCTGCATGATATTCAGGCCTGTATTGGTGATGCAGCCAGCGTATCGGCTGAGGATGCTGCTTTTGCTGCGACAACAGGACGGCGTGCAGAAGCCGACCTTGCGACAGAGCGGGCTCTGGCTGAGGGGACAAACTGTGTTTCTCTGGCAAGGGCTTTTTTAAGTCATTTACATCGTTTGCAGCGTGTACAGGCGGCAATCAGAGAGGGTGCAAACCGGGCTGATGCATTAAAGCTGCTGCGCCCGCCGGTATTTTTTAAACGTACTGCTGACTTCAACCGTTCGCTTGATGTCTGGTCATTGCCAGCTCTGGCTGAGGCTTTGAGAGAGACGCAGGCTCTTGAACTTGCCTGTAAGCAGACCGGAGCACCTGACCAGCTGCTGTGTAAGCGTTATGTCGCTACACTGGCCGCGAGGGCGGCTCAGGCTGCCAGACGCCGCTGAGAACACGGGTCTTTTTAGCTAAAAAATAGATTGTATTGATATCGTAACGATTGTACGATTGCGTTATTCGTACAACAGTGTGACGAAACATGCATGTTGTACAAAAACCATGCGTTCTTTTTTGAACGATATCTGTCATTATTTCACATGTGTTGGCTGTTTTTATTGGGCGTTCATATGAGAAACATTGATTTTTATGGTAAAACTAAATTAGTACAAAATAAGAAAGTGCATTTTAGTCTTGCTTCTCTGGCGCTTGTTTTTTGTTCTGAGGCAGGTTTTGCACAGGCGCAGTCTGTCAATGTCAGGCATGCTGCGGCAGGTGCGGCACACACTGTAAAAAAGAAAACATCACATCCGCCTGTTAAGGGTGTAACAGTCAAATCTGCTTCAGTGGCAGCGCCGTATCAGGCTGAAACAGAAAGCACGAGCGAAGAGAGTGTTATTGTTACTGGCACCCGTGAAACAGGGCGCAAAGCCCGCCAGAGTTTATCACCCATCGATGTGGTAACAGCTAAACAGCTGAGTCAGACGGGGCAGCCGACTTTGCGTGATGCTCTGGCACAGCTTCTTCCGTCACTGACTGTGCCTACAGCAGGGTTTGATACGGGTGCACTGACAGATTCGATCAGTCTGCGCGGGTTAAACCCAAATGAGACGCTGGTGCTGGTTGATGGTAAGCGCCGCCACACAACGGCTAATATTTATGCTAATCCGGGGCCACAGCAAGGCTCAACCCCGGTCGACATTGATATGATTCCCATGGCGGCGATTGATCATGTCGAGGTGCTGCGTGACGGTGCTTCAGCACAGTATGGGTCAGATGCTGTAGCCGGTGTGGTGAATATCATTCTCAAAAAACAGGATCATGGTTTTCACGCGCAGTCTATAACCGGCATTACGGCTGCGGGTGACGGGTTTCAGCAAGGCGTTTATATGGATGGCGGCATGAAGCTCGGTTCGCGGGGCTTCGTGCATCTGAGCGGTGATTATTTTCATACAGATCATACATATCGCAGTGCCCCGGATGCCCGTGTTGGTCGTAAGATCAATCATGTGCTTGGTCAGCCAGAGCAGACCCGTGGCAGTATAGCGGTAAATGCCGGTTATAATATTACGGACACCATACAGGCGTATGCTACAGCGACCTATGCGCACAGGCACGCTGAATCATATCAGAATTACCGCCTGCCTTCATCGCTCAGCGGGTATCCGGGGTATCAGGCTATTTATCCATGGGGATATTCACCCCTTGAAACGCTTGATGAAAATGACTTCGGGCTGACAGCCGGCGTTAAAGGCGTTTTTTATGGCTGGAACTGGGATCTCTCAACCGTTTACGGGCGCGATTACGATAATATCGGACTGAAAAATTCAGCTAATACCTACCTTGAGAAAACAGAGGGGCTCACCCCCACGAAGTTTAATCAGGTTCAGGGTTTTAATGACTCTCAGTGGAGCAGTAGTTTCGATGTTTCGCGTCAGTTTCGTTTCTCTGGCTGGCCACATTCCGTTAACGTAGCGGCTGGCACGGCCTATCGTTATGAGAGTTATTCGATTGGCACCGGCTCGCCTGACTCAACAGCAGGCAGCGGGTCAGATGCACTTTCTGGCACCAATAAGGGTAATGCCGGCAATTACAGTCGTGATGTTGTCGCTGGTTACCTTGATATTTCTACTCATCTGACAAAGCACTGGCAGGTCGATCTTGCCGGCCGTTATGAGCATTACACTGATGTGGGTGATACCCAGACGGGTAAAGTCGCCATGCGCTATGATGTATCGTCACGTCTGTCCTTCAGAGCAACAATTTCTAATGGTTTTCATGCGCCTACCCTGGCGCAGATGCACTATAGCTCACTGCCCGTTTCTCCGACTGCGGCACGTGGTCTGATTGCATCAAGCTCACCGGGGGCTCTGGCTAATGGTGCCAGCCAGCTGAAACCTGAGCGTTCAACAAATATCAGCGGTGGTATTTTGCTTGAGCCTGTACGCAGGCTGCATGTGACGGTGGATGTGTATCAGATCAATCTGCGCGATCAGATCATGCCAGGCGGCCAGGTGTATGGGGAGCAGGCTGCCAGTGCATTGCAGATGAATGGTTTTACCCTGCCGTCAGATTATCATTCATGGTCTGAGCATTCTATTTCTGCCAACTGGTTTGCAAACGTTGCAAGCACCCGCACGCAGGGCCTTGACCTGACAGCGACTTACATGACCCGTCTTGGTGACATTGGTCGTATTGACTGGGATGTGGCGATGAATTTTAACCGTACCCGCCTTTCGCATCAGACGATGGGGGCTAATGGCCTGCCTTTGCTTAATGCGCAGAGTGTAGCGTATATGACCACAGCTTATCCCAGAAGTAAGATTATTTTCGGCGGACGCCTGACCAGCGGTAAATGGACGGTCGGCCTGCATGAAATACGTTATGGGCAGGTTACGTCGCAGGTTACGTATTATGGTGGTGCAGGGTACACAAACTCGCTGTCGAATACTGTGTACAAACAGTTTCAGAACATACCAAAGTTTATTACGAATATGGAAGTTACCTATCGTGCAACGCCGCATCTGGCTTTGACGATTGGTGGAAACAACCTCTTTAATGTCATGCCGCGCCGTGTTCCTGACGGTAATCGTTACCTGGGTGTGCCGCAGTATTATATGAGCACATCTCAGCTTGGTATTAATGGTGGCTTTTACTATCTGCGTGGGGATATTACATTCTGAGGTGTTGTTTCTCTTCAATTTCTGCACTTGCTCTGTGTGAGTGTTGCAGTATAAAAGAGGGCTAGTATGTCCGCGTAGCTCAGCAGGATAGAGCACAGGATTCCTAATGCAATTGGGCGCCATGTCGGGAAACTGCATGGTGTATCCGCTCAAATTCGGGGAACGCTCCGGTCTGCTACGACCGTGCCAATCCCGAGCCAAGCCGTTCTCTGTATGGAGAGCGGAAGGTGTAGAGACTGGATGGGCGGTGCCTAAAGGTAGCCATACCCAGGGCAAAGGGACAGTCCAGACCACGAACATCTGCGCTGCAGGTGGCGGTGAAAACCGAAGTGGTATGAATCCTGGGGCCGTGGGTTCGAATCCCGCCGCGGACATACCTTTGATGTAAAAACGGCAGTTTTCTCACGTTTTTAAAGATGGTTTTACAGTTCGGGTTTTACATTTTACAAAACCGACAAAAGTTTTTCACTCCTGATGCTTCACTCACCCTCAGCATTACGCCAGAGGAAAAAATCGCTTAATCCGCTTCATCTGGCCCTCAGGCAGTAAAAATACGTCACTTACGGGCTCATCCTTCATCGGTAAGCCTGTGAAACACAATCTCTTGCTCAGTTCAATAAATTAACAGGTCCTGAGCCTGGCAGAGCTAACCTTGCATAAGTATTAAGCGTAACTCTGCGAGGGATAAAACACGTCTAGGTTCTCGGTGAACCATTCGATGGCAATTTGCGCAGAGAACAGTTAAATCTTTATTTGGATCCGTGTCCCGTGTTCCATATTCAGCCAAGGGGATAGAATGGTGAACTTCTGCAAATCCGGCGCCCCAAGCACCGTATGTCTTGCTGAAGTCAAAGCCACAAGCCTGGCATGCTGCACCGTGTATTCTGATAGCTTCCGCTCGTAATTTGGGTTTTCGTTCCGGAACGGAGCTTATTACAACTTTGCGTTTTCCCTCGGTTGCGTAAAAAGCCGTTGGCGTAGGCACTGTACTCGCACCCTCAATAAGAGCAATAATTAGTGAGTGGATTTCATTTTCGGATTTATGTGAAAAGTCGCTATAGATGCTTTGTGAAATTTGACTGAGGCCTCGCGGAGTGCCGGTTGCGTCTTTCCATCCCTCACGGCCGTTATCGAAGTATGCATCAAAGTGGTCCCGGGTATTTTTTAGTGAGTTTTTAAAAGCGTCTCTGTCACGGCCGCCATTCAATTGTTCATAGAAAATATCATATGCCTGCTGCCAGGTGTCACAATGCAAAAATTGTGGAGGTTTGCCAGTTTCTCTTTGAGTGAAGCGAGATAGGTAATATCCTACCAAAACCAGCTCGAATGACCGTTCAATCATTTTTTATTCCGCAAAAGGTTTTTGGGATTTCTGCTTCATTTTATCCATATGTTCGCATGCTTCACAATCTATACTGCAAAGGCTGCGCCGTGAACCGTTGGTGTTTTGTCCCGGGGTCTGATGTTTTGGATAGAGGATGAAGCTTGCTGCGATGTGGATTGCGGACATACCTTTTCCCTTAAAGTTTTGATCGGATACAGACTGAGAAAACTGGTCCTGGAAAAAGCCATGCAGATAATTTTATAATTACGTCTGCAGAAACTATAAAATACGGTCAGTATATGTGCTGTAATTCAGGCGGGACTCTGTTTTTAATATAGCATGCAGAATCAGGTATTCTGTCACTTTTCTGTTTCAAAATGAAAATGCTTTATGTGTTTGGCTGCAGGTAAAAAGCGGCAGGCAGATTTTTGTTAGCCTGATTATTTTAAAAGCGCAGAATACTGCGGGATACAGCCGGTTGAAAGGAGGGCAAAAGATACCCTCTTATAAAATAATAAAAAAAACAAAATAAATATATCTTTATAAAAAAATAACATTTTCTGAAAAAATTTGATTTTTCTTATGAATTATTTTGTATGGTTTTTTAAAATAAAAGTAAAATATGAGAATATGATCTGAATATTTTATTTTTATTTGTAAATCAATATTGACAAAATGAAAAAATATACGGTTGAAAATATGGCAATTCTCTGGTAGTACTGTTTCAGGCATCACCTTATATATGTCTATATTTTCGTTGCGTGCGAAGCCTCGTTCGCGCGCCTGTCCAAATGATCCCAAGCGCTCTCGTAGGGATCATGCATGACGCAGTCCTTATCCCGTTTTTTCAGGGTTTTTTATGCTCTGTGGGCTGCTGTCCAGATGTTAGGGAGATTGTGTCTTGTCAGAGACGTCCTCCGGTCAGCGGCGCGGGCTTGCTGGCCTTCTCGGTATTCCTCAGCCTCTTTTCTTTGGCTTTGTGGGCCTGCTGCTTTTTATGGTCGGTGACGGTGTAGAAGCAGGGTATCTTGATACATATATGCTCCACCATGGTCATACCCAGGGTGATGTGAACCTGATGTTCACCACCTATGGTGTGACTGTTATGATCTCTGCCTGGTTGTCAGGGCCATTATCTGACCTGTTCGGGCCACGCCGCACAATGTGGGCTGGTTTGCTGCTGTGGGCTGTGCTGGAGGTCGGTTTCCTTACATTTGGCCTTGGTCCTGATAATCTGACTATGACGCTGCTGTTTTATACGCTGCGTGGTTTTGCTTATCCGTTGTTTGCTTATGGCTTCCTGGTCTGGATCGCTGCTGCAACGCCCGCACGTATGCTGGGTTCGGCTGCCGGCTGGTTCTGGTTCTCGTTCTCTGCCGGTCTGCCTACTCTTGGTTCGCAGTTTGCGCGCTATACCATCCCTGCGATTGGTGAGCTGGCAACATTCTGGTGTTCTCTCGGGCTGGTTATTCTGGGTGGTCTGGTTGCTCTGCTCTTTGTGCGTGAGCCAACAGGCAGCAAACGTCTGGCACCGGCACATGCTGATAAAAAAGCTATTTTCTTTGGCTCAATCAGCATCATGTGGCGTGAGCCAAAAACGCTTGTTGCTGGTGTTATCCGTACTATTAACACGTCTTCAGAATATGCGTTTCTGGCTATTATGCCGGCCTTCTTTGTTGATGAACTCCATTTCTCACAGGGGCAGTGGCTTGACCTTTTGTCTGTGATCTTCCTGGGCAACATCCTTTTCAACCTTGTTGCCGGTATGATCGCTGACCGTCTGGGGCATCGCTTCGTTGTGGCTGTTGGTGGTGGTCTGGGCTGCTGCCTTACCATTCCGATGTTTTACTATGTTCCCATCTGGTATCCGGGTAACTTCCCGCTGGCTATGCTGGCAGGCTTTATCTATGGCGGTACGGTTGCTGCGTTCGTCCCAATGTCTGGCCTGATGCCGCTGATCTGCCCGAAAGAGAAAGCTGCCGCTCTGTCTATTCTGGGTCTGGGTGCTGGTGCCAGCACATGGTTCGGTCCTGCAGTCGTGGCTATATGTGAAGCAACGTTTGGCATGGGTCTTGAGGGTGTGATCTGGACTTTTGTTGGTCTGTATTTCATTGCAGCAGTGCTGACACTGTGCCTGAGCATTTCTCCTGAAGCGCACCGCCATACGCAAATGCTCGAAGCGCGTAATCGCAAAGAGCGCGAAAATGCAGATATGGTGCTTTCGCACTAAAAACCTCATCTGAGCGCCAGGGTGCTTCCCTGTGCGCTTTCAGAGCAGACGTTTTTTACGGCCGTTTCTCCAGCAGGAGAGGCGGCCTTTTTTTATGACCTCAGGAGCAGTTTGTATTTTTGAAACCGGAATACGCTCTTGTGACTGGCCTAATGCTTTGAATTATAATAAAAGATTTTTTCGTTCTGACTCAAAAATAAAAAATCTATAAAGCAGACGGATCTTTCTTATGACTTATAACCTGCACCTTACGGTCGCGGTTCCCGAGGGACTGCGCCTGTTGCTTTGTTTCGTCGTATCGTTCCTCATTATATCAGCCCGGACTGTTGTTATCAGAGGCAGGTGCTGTCTGGTGTGGTTTGTCGTGAGTGCAGTGTGTTGTGTGGCAGCGTACCCAGCCTGTGCTCAGGATACTCCTGCTTCTTCACATATTGCGCAGCCGGTAACTGAGCAGGCTCGTGTTGATCCGGGACACTCACCTGCAAATAAGGCTAAAGTCACATCTGTGCAGGTGACATCGCCAACGCTTGAAAGCCTGTTTAAGACTGAGAGTATTTCGGCACTTCTGAACAGCTCAGTCGATGCGTTGCGTGTCAGTGATGTCTCGGCGGGATATTATGTGCCGGCACAGACTTTTGGTCATCTTGTGCCACAGCTCGATGGGCCACGAAAATGGCTTGAGAATAAAGGCATCTCTCTCCAGCTTTCTTATAAAGGGGAGGGAATAGCCAATGTTGCCGGCGGGGTGCGCCGTGGTATGGATTATGCACATGAAATTACGCTGATTACCCGGCTTGATTTGGGTAAGCTGTTTGACCTGAGTGGCTGGTATTTTAATGCCGTTATGCTTGAGCGGGCAGGCCGTCAGGTTTCTTATGACTATGTCGGCGAACATCGTATTTTGCTGTCTGAGGTGTATAGCCTTTCAGGCAGTGTTGCCGCGCATCTGGCCGATATGTATCTTGAGAAAACGTTTTTTCATAATCGGGTGAATGTTCACGCCGGCCGTATAACGCTTACGCATACTTATGCAACATCTGTGTTGCTGTGCACCTTTATTATTCAGTGCTCTGCCCCTGTTGGTATTAAGTCACAACAGGGCTGGAGTGTTTATCCAAAAGCGACCTGGGGTGGCACTGTTCGTGTCAGGCCAGCGCGTGACCTGGTGCTGATTACCGGCGTGTATCAGTCTTCTCCTCTTGCGGAGAACCCTAGTGGCTGGGCCTGGGGGGCAGAGCACGGTACGGGCGTTATGCTGCCAGTCGAGCTGACCTGGCAGCCGTTTTTTGGGCGCAGAAAACTACCCGGCCATTATAAGGTTGGCTTTGCGCACGACACCAGCCCTTATGCTGATCTGATTGGCACTCTTCCACCTGCGCTGCGTAACAGTATGAAAGTGTTAAAACCGAGGCCGCGCGATACGTTTTATATTGAAGCTGATCAGATGATTTACCGTAAACAGGGTAATCATCAGATGGCAGGTGGCTATCTGATGGCCGGGTATATTCATAATACACCCAGCGTTTCGGTGTTTTCTGACCAGGTTTATGTGGGTGCATCTTTGCTCGGTATTATTCCTTACCGGCCATTTGATCGCTTTGGTGTGATGTATTCTTACTATAAACTGAGTAACAGATTGTCAGAAGGGCAGAGACTGCGTCGTGATGCGGGTATGTCTATGGGAGCTTTTGTAAATGGCCCGCAGACCCATACTGCAACACTTGAGGTCTATTACGGTATTCCGGTTATACCGGGTCTCGTAGCTCAGCCTGTGTTTGAATATATGTTTCGCCCGGGCGAAACATCCAGAATTCCCGATGCAGCGTTATTGGGTCTGAAAGTTATGGCCACCTTATAATGTGGCGTTATGCTGGCCTGTTACGTGTGTAACAGGCCAGCATCGTGAAGGAGTTACCCTTCGATCTGACTGAAGTCAGCAATAAGACGCATCATACGCTCCAGACGTGCCAGCAGATAAAGGCGGTTCAGCCTTAAGTCTGGTTCAGGTGCGTTGACCGTGACCTCTTCAAAGAAACTGTCGAGCGGGCCACGCAGGCTGGCTGCTTCTTTCATCGCATCGGCAAAATGTTCCCTGGCAAAGGTAGCCTCAACTGCAGGTTCAACTTTATCCAGTGCGTCTGCCAGTGCGCGTTCTTCAGCCTGAGCATAAAGCGTGGTCTGCGGTGTTTTTTCGTGCGGACCATCTTTTTTGTTTTCAATGCGCAGAATATTGGCAGCGCGACGTGTGGCAGCCAGCAGGTTTTTACCATCTTCTGTTTCCAGCATGTCCTGCAGGGCTTGTGCACGCATCAGAAGGCGCACAATATCCGTGTCGGTGTTACCGGTCGAAATCGCCGCCAGGCAGTCGTAACGTGCCCCTTCAGAGCGTAGCTGTACGCGCAGACGCTCAGCAATAAACTGCGGCAGCAAATCGAGGTCAGGCGCATTTTGCAGATCAGCGGGCAGGGCTTCAGCGGCGAGGGTGAAGATCTTCGCCAGGTCGAGGCGCAGCCCGTTTTCACGAATCAGGCGGATAATGCCCAGCGCTGCACGACGCAGACCAAACGGATCGCCCGAGCCTGATGGTTTTTCGCCAGCTGCAAAAAAGGCCGTCAGCATGTCAAAACGATCTGCCAGGCCAGCAACAACAGACACTGGTGCTGTCGGTACATCGTCGCCTGGGCCACGTGGCTGATACTGCTCGGTTATGGCCTGGGCGACAGCATCATTTTCGCCGTCATGGCGGGCATAATACCCCCCCATAATGCCCTGAAGTTCGGGGAACTCGCCAACCATGCCCGTTGTCAGGTCTGTTTTGCTCAGCTCTGCGGCACGTATGGCTGCAGATTTGTCTGCTCCGGTCATGTCAGCAATCAGCCCGGCCAGACGCATCATACGCTGTGTGCGTTCACCCTGTGAACCAAGCTTTGCGTGGAAGGTAATGTTATCCAGTGCAGGCAGTCGGCTTGCGAGGGTTTTCCTGCGGTCCAGATCCCAGAAATGACGCGCATCGGCAAAGCGGGCCCGCAGGACGCGCTCATTACCGGCAACTACCAGTGAGCCATCATCGGTGGGGGCAATGTTAGCAATAAAGCCAAACCAGGGAGCGGCTTTGCCGTCAGCGCCTCTCAGGGCGAAATAGCGCTGGTTGATGCGCATTGACACCTGCATCACCTCAGCGGGCAGGTCCATAAACTGGTCGTCGATCTGCCCCAGAAAAGGCACCGGCCATTCCACCAGGCCTGAGACTTCATCGACCAGACCGGCATCAGGCACCAGGGTCAGGTTTTTTTCAGTGGCGAGGCGCTCAAGCCCTTCACTGATGAGTGTGCGGCGCTCAGAGGCTTCAGGAATAACAAAGCGGCTTCGCAGCGCATCAAGCCATTCTGCCGTGTTGCTGACGCTTACCGGGCCCGGGGCCATAAAGCGGTGGCCTTCGGTAATGGCATCACTGCTCAGGTGATGACCGTTGTCATTGTCCTGTGCCAGAGAGAAGGGTACGACTTTGCCATCAAATACGCAAAGCAGGCGGCGCAGAGGGCGGATCCAGGTAAAGCTGCTGCCAGAGCCCCAGCGCATCGAGCGTGGCCAGGGGAAGCGGCGCAACAGGTCGGGTAGCTGTGCTGCAATATGAGTGGCAGCATCAACCGGGGGTTCGTTGCGCTCAAGCACCCAGAAACCATTTTGCAGGGTCAGCTGGTCTTTGGTGACACCATGTTTGCGGGTGAAGCCCTCGAGGGCTTTTTCCGGTGCTGTTTCGCGCGGGCCACGTTCGGAGATAACCCGGCCAGGAACCTGAGTGTTAATCTGGCAGCTCAGGGCAATACGGCGCGGGCCGGTGAAGATTTTTATGTCCTGTGGTGCGAGCGGAGCGAGCATATCGCTCATCAGGCGGTGAAAGGCTTCGCCGGCCTGCCCCTGCATACGGGCTGGAATTTCTTCAGAAAACAGTTCTGTCAGTAATTCAGGCATAATTATTTATCCTCTCCGGCCAGCCATGTTTCACAGCAGAGTTTTGCCAGAGTTCTTACGCGACCAATGTAAGAGGCACGCTCGCTTACGCTGATAACACCGCGTGCATCGAGCAGGTTAAACAGGTGACTGGCTTTCAGGCACTGGTCATAGGCAGGTTGGGCCACGCCGGCTTCAGCCAGGGCTGCGCTTTCTTTTTCTGCATTAGCGAAGTGAAGAAAAAGCAGGTCAGTATCAGCCAGCTCGAAATTGTGACGTGAATAATCGCGTTCAGCACGCAAAAATACATCGCCATAGGTCAGGCCTGTGCCGTTATAATCGAGGTCATAGACGTTCTCGATACCCTGCACATACATAGCCAGACGCTCAAGGCCATATGTCAGCTCAGTTGAGGGGACCGTAACCGGAATACCGCCGACCTGCTGAAAATAAGTGAATTGTGTGACTTCCATTCCGTCACACCAGACTTCCCAGCCCAGACCCCAGGCCCCGATGGTCGGATTTTCCCAGTCATCCTCAACAAAGCGGATGTCGTGCAGGTCAGGGTCAATACCAATAGCGCGGTAGCTGTCGAGCAGCAGTTTCTGGCTTTCTTCAGGTGTGGGTTTGAGCAGCACCTGGTACTGGTAGTAATGCTGAAGCCGGTTTGGGTTTTCACCATAGCGGCCGTCAGAAGGGCGGCGGCATGGCTGCACATAAGCTGCTTTCCATGGTGTGTTGCCTAATGCCCGCAGAGTCGTGTGCGGGGAGAGTGTGCCAGCACCAATTTCCTGGTCATAAGGCTGGAGTATGGCGCATCCCTGCTGAGACCAGAACTGGTGAAGAGTCAGGATGAGATCCTGAAAAGAAAGTGGCCGCTCAGCTGGCCGGGAAGACACCGGGTCCATATCAGACTGAAACTCCGCAATAAATAAGGTCAGAACAGAAAAAAGCAGCAGAAGCAGAACCCCTGTGCATATGCGCTGCACCATACAGTGGTATCGACCTGACAGGAAGGGCAGGAAATTAACTTGTCTGGTGTGTGTGTTACTTCTTGTAAGAGCCCGGGTGGTACGCCACATCTTGGTCAGAAAGTAAGTTTACCGTCTGGAGAAGCAGTAGATGGAGCGTCAGGTAACGGCGCTTCGGGCCAGGCGAAGTAATCAGAAGCAGGAAGGCAGGCAATGAACAACGAAGAACGCGATCTGATTTCGAAATTTGTCGCGCGGGTAGGCGGCCAGGGGCAGGGTGGTTTTGGCAGTGTGCCAAACACACAGCCCGCCCTGCCTGCTATTGACCCTGAGGCAGACCAGTTTATCGGGCAGCAGTTTCAGCAATATCCTGAAGCCCGTTATCGCATCACGCAGATGGCAGTTGTGCAGGAAGCGGCTCTGGTTCAGGCGCAAAATCGTATTCAGCAGCTTCAGTTTCAGCTTCAGCAGGCTCAGCAGGCTTTACAGCAGGCGCAGCAGCAGTCATCGCAGCCATCATCAGGTGGTGGTTTCCTGGGGGGCTTGTTCGGCGGTGGCCGTGGTGCTCAGCAGCAGCAGCCACAGGGGGCTCCGCCTCCGGGCTGGGGTGGCAGCCGCCCGGCTGGGGGCGCGCCACAATATCAGGCTGCCCCCCCGCAGTATCAGCAGATGCCTTATGGTATGCAGCCTGGCATGTTCCAGCGCAGTGGTACAGGTTTTCTTGGTTCAGCCCTGACAACGGCAACCGGTGTGGCTGGTGGTATGCTGGCGGCTAATGCTCTGACCAGTCTGTTTAGTGGTCATCATGATGCGGGTGGTGCCGGGTTTGGTGCAGGTATGCCACAAAGCGAGACTATCAATAACTACTATGGAGATAATTCTGACCCGTTTGCTGGTAATGGTACAGCAGCCGATTCGAATTTTGATGTCGGCCCGGCGGATGATGGCGGCTGGGATGCCGGCGGTGGTGATGATTTTGGTGGCGGTGACTGGGGTGACAGTTCTTTCTGATCTGTGCTTCTGAGCCTGAAGATTATGGCGGGGCATAATAATGTGCCCCGCTTTTTTTTATGTTGGTTAGTTGTTCATTGAGCGGATAAGTTCGAGAACGTTTTTTCGAACTTTTATATCCGTAATACTGTAGTAAGCCCTGATAAGATCAGTCGTTTCTTTGCTTGATAAAAGGTCAGGAGCCCCCCTGTTCGGTGAAGCATTGGCATATTCTCTGTGAAAAGGTGATCGTGTTTCACTAAAGCCAAATGTCCGGGCTGAAGATGTTGCATGCTGAGGTGGGGTAAGGTCTTCAAAGAAGAAAGTAATCGGGACTTCCAGTGCTCTGGCAATGTCATAGAGGCGTGAGGCACCGACGCGGTTGGTGCCTCGCTCATATTTTTGAATTTGCTGAAATGTAATGCCTATAAGCTCACCGAGTTTTTCCTGCGAGAACCCAAGTAATGTACGACGCAGGCGAATACGTTTACCAACATGTGCATCGGTAGAAGTTGCACGAGAGACAGTAGAACGTACTTCGTCCTGAACGCAGGGAGCTTTTTTAGAATTTGTCACAATTATACCCAGTGCTTAGATTAGATAAAATATATTATTATTTATCTAATGGCATATAAAAAATATTTTGGTAATAAATTAGTTAAGATGTTTATTTTTATTATCTATTTTAGAAATAATTAAACAGCTAATGAAAATCAATAAAATCAATGAAAAATATGAAATTCTTCCTGCTTTTGAAAAAAGTGTTGAAGGAAGTGCTGGCGGAATATTAACAACCAGAAAACCGGTCTTATCCCATCCCAGGTGTTTTATTTCACGGCCATAGCCATCATAAGCTATAGAAATTCCTGTATTGGCAGCGCGGGCAACAGGCAGGCCTTCTTCAGTGGCGCGTAGCCTGACGGAGGAGAGGTGCTGGCGCGGGCCGGCACTGTTGCCAAACCAGGCATCGTTCGTCACGTTCGCCAGCCAGCGGGGGCGATCATGCTGGTTAACAACATCACCTGAGAAAATGACTTCATAGCAAATGAGAGGGCCTGTGGCAGGAACATTGTCCAGGTGCCAGGTTTGTGGCCCAGGGCCGGGAGCTATACCGCCACCGGGTACAATCTGAAGAGGGATAAAGGCGGGCTGGTACTCACCAAAAGGTACAAGTTTTGCCTTATCGTAGGTTGCTTCAATAGCTCCATCAGGTGACAGGGCCATGACTGAGTTGCGGTACTGCCCGTTTTGGTCTTCGCGCAGCGCACCGATCAGGCCTGCCTGAGCACCCTCTGCCCAGGCCATAATAATCTGACGGGCACGGGGACTGTCCTGTAGCAGGGTGTAGCCAGGGAATGATGTTTCAGGCCATAAAAAAACTACCGGATCTTTTGTCGCGCCAGGGTCTGATTTCTGCTGCATCAGTGCTTGCTGCACACCCTGACGGGTTAGTGTCAGGTAGCGTTCAAAAATACTCTGGGGGCTCAGATTTTCCACTTTTTCTGATTCGGGAATATTGCCCTGTACAATAACGGCTATCGGGCCGTTTACTCCCTGAGGGTGCACAGTGTGAAGTCTGAGAAAGCCGGCGCTTACCCAGGTTATGATAAACAGACTGCCAGCGAGTAAAGTTCGGTATCTGGTTTTTGCCTGTTGCAGTAAAACGCTTTTGTTGTGGCGCTGCCGCCAGCCATCCTGCAAAGCGGCACCGCAGAACAGGCTGAGAAGAACGATGACAAATGTCATGCCGTCCACACCCATCCATGCGGCAGGTTGTATCAGTATATCCCCTGCGCCGCCGGGTATAGCCAGTGCACTGCCCAGGGGGTTCCAGGGAAAGCCGCTAAAGATAAAAACACGCCCCATGTCGCATAGTGTCCAGCCTGCGGCCAGAGCGATCATACGTAGCGGGCCTGGTCTGATTAACCGGCACAAAGCGGCTGGTGCGGCTGTAACCGGAGCGAGAATGAGAGCGCACCCCAGAGAGGGAAAGGGCACAAACCACCAGAAATCGGCTGCGCGGATCATTACTGCGTTGACCAGCCAGTAAAGACTTGTGGCGTAAAACCCAAATCCGAACATTGCCCCTGCCCAGGCTGCTCGTTTCCAGTCAGAGCTTTTGTCGATTGTGCGGGCCAGGAGAGGAAAAGTCAGGAGTAGTACAAAAAGACAGTGCACCGGCGGTAAGGCCAGTGCAGAGAGAGCACCGGCACTCAGCATTATGCCCGTATGTCGGGGAATAAGATGTCGGGGGCGAAGTTTGCGCAAAAAGGCAAAATACTTCATCGGAGTATCACGTGCGCTGGCCTGGCTGGTCGTATCAGAGTTTATTCTCTTTCATCCAGCGCATCACGCAGACGGCGCTCATAATGTCTGTAATATTTATCAGCCATAAGTTCTGTTTTAACGATGATTGCAATATCCGTCGTGTTAAACTGCGGATCAATCACCGCACCATCTCCCACATACGCGCCAAGTCTCAGATACCCTTTGATAAGAGGTGGCAGGCCGGCAAGGCAGGCACGGTAGTTTAGTGCTTGCGGGTCTGCACGCAGCATTTCGACCTTGCGTTCAGATAAGGCCTCAACGCGCAGGGCAGGAGGGGCCAGATGGTTGTGGTAAAGATAGGTTAGTTCATTGCTGATATTGTCAGGGTTGGTGCCCGGCAGGCTGGCGCATCCAAACAAAATATCGATTCGGTAAAGGAAAATATAGGAGGCAATGCCGCGCCATAAGAGCTGCATGGCTGCCCGCCCCCGATAGTTTTTATCAACGCACGAGCGGCCAACTTCGAGCAAGCGCCCCGGGAAGTCGGTTAGTTTGGAGATATTATATTCACTCGAGGAGTAAAAATGACCAATTTTAGCGGCAGCCTCGCTTTGCACCAGGCGATAGGTGCCAACAACTCCGCGTGCGTCAGAAGCGATATCATTATCAATGACCAGAAGGTGGTCTGCCACGGCATCAAATTTATCAATGTCACGCTTCAGCCGTAAGGTTTCGGCATCGGGGCTTGCGCCCATTTCTTCGTAAAAAACTTTATAGCGCAGCGCATGAGCTGCATCGCGTTCAGCATCTGTCGTGGCAAGACGCACGCTGAGGTTGCCCCCGCGCAGCTCAGGAAAGCCATTGCGCTCCAGTTCGAGAGTGGAGAGAGAGGTATTGCCAGGTCTGAGAACTGAACTCATGAGTGTTTTTCCTTCTCCCTGTCATGCCGGGTTGTTTTATCAGTGCTGGCCGGGCTTCTGAGCTTTTTACCAAAGAGCTCCAGTCTCATAGAGACGAACTCAAATCCAAGACGCTCAGCCACGCGCCGCATAAATTCTTCATGGGCAGGGTCTTCGAACTCAATAACCTTCCCGTTATCAACATCAATCAGATGATAGTGATGCCGTCCTGATTCGGTTGCTTCATAGCGTGCACGACCGCCACCAAAGTCACGACGTTCAAGAATACCTTTTTCCTCAAGAAGACGAACGGTACGATAAACAGTAGCAACTGAAATGCGTGAATCGAGTACAGATGCACGACGATAAAGCTCTTCGACATCAGGGTGGTCATCTGCGTCCGATAATACGCGTGCTATAACCCGGCGTTGCCCTGTCATTTTCAGGCCGCGTTCAATACAGAGCTGTGCGATACGTGACTCTTCTGCCGGTTGCGCTTTCAAAGGTAAAAATCCTGTTTGTGATCACCTGCGTTATTCTTCATCAGGTAGCCGAATTTGGCGGTGTTTGTCCAATTTTACCTTTTCCACATGTTTTGCTGCGTAAAATTTAAGTGGTCTGATATGTGGCAGTTCGCCAGGATGGCAGGAAATCGCCTTCCTGACTTATAACCGCAGAGGATATAATGCTCGATATTACCGGGGAAAAATGCCCCATGACATTTGTAAGAACCCGCCTTGCACTCGACGCTCTGGCGCCGGGGGGACATTTGCAGGTGCGTCTTAAAACAGGGGAGACTTATACTAATGTCACTCGTTCTGTGCGGCAGCTTGGTCATCAGGTTTTAGATGAGCACAGTGAGGCAGAAGATGTGGTTGTGCTGCGTATTCAGAAAGCTGGCGGATAACCGTTTATAAAAAAACAGGAGGCACCAGGCCTCCTGTTTTTTGTAACCTCAGAGCTGTAAAGCCGTCAGTTGTTCATGGCTTCAAAGAAGTCATTGTTTGATTTGCTGTATTTGAGCTTATCAAGCAGGAAGTCCATGGCATCCATCGTGCCCATAGGGGCCAGGATGCGACGCAGAACCCACATTTTAGAGAGGGTGGCGCGGTCAACAAGGAGTTCTTCTTTACGGGTGCCGCTTTTGGTAATGTCGATTGCGGGGAACGTACGTTTATCCGCCAGCTTACGATCAAGTACCAGTTCAGAGTTACCTGTGCCCTTGAATTCTTCAAAAATCACTTCGTCCATACGGCTGCCGGTATCAATCAGAGCGGTGGCGATAATGGTCAGTGAACCGCCTTCTTCGATATTACGGGCGGCACCAAAGAAGCGTTTGGGGCGCTGCAGGGCGTTAGCATCCACACCACCTGTCAGCACTTTACCTGATGATGGCACAACAGTGTTATAAGCGCGG
Organism: Acetobacter sp. DsW_059; assembly: GCF_002153695.1. Taxonomy (NCBI): domain Bacteria; kingdom Pseudomonadati; phylum Pseudomonadota; class Alphaproteobacteria; order Acetobacterales; family Acetobacteraceae; genus Acetobacter; species Acetobacter sp. DsW_059. Next base: position 8,817 of record NZ_JOPI01000010.1, on the reverse strand, counting down.
GCCAGACGCGTGATTGAGTCGAGCAGAATAACAACATCACGCTTATGTTCAACCAGGCGTTTGGCTTTTTCCAGCACCATTTCTGTCACCTGCACGTGGCGGTGTGCTGGTTCATCAAAGGTAGAAGAAATCACTTCGCCCCGTACAGAGCGAGCCATGTCGGTGACCTCTTCAGGGCGTTCATCAATCAGCAGAACAATCAGGAAGACATCAGGATGATTTGCTGAGATTGATGCCGCAATGCTTTGCAGCATGACGGTTTTACCGGTACGGGGTGGTGCAACAATCAGCGCACGCTGGCCCATACCAATGGGCGTTACCAGGTCAATGACGCGCGGAGTAAAATCCTGCGTGCTTTTGCCTTTTTTACCCCTGGTTTCGCTGACCGCAGGAGCCTGGTTTTCAACTTCCATCTGCAGGCGACGCTCAGGGTAGAGCGGTGTCAGGTTGTCGAAGTTGATACGGTGGCGAACGGCCTCGGGAGGCTCGTAGTTAATGCTGTTGATTTTGAGCAGTGAGAAGTAGCGTTCGCCATCACGTGGTGCGCGAATCTGGCCTTCAACTGTATCGCCCGTGCGCAGACCAAAGCGTCGTACCTGCAGAGGGGAGATATAAATATCATCCGGTCCTGGCAGGTAGTTCGATTCCGGAGAGCGAAGATAGCCAAATCCGTCATGCAGGATTTCAAGTGTACCATCGCCATAAATTGCCTGGTCGTTATCGGCCAGAGCTTTGAGGATGGCAAACATCATATCCTGTTTGCGCAGAGAGGAGGCATTTTCGATATTAAGGTCTTCGGCACATGCCAGAAGATCGGCCGGAGATTTGGCCTTGAGTTCTGCAAGCTGCATATAAAGATGCCCTGAGTTGGCAAGGTGAGCAGAAAAGGGAAGCCGGGATCGTAATAAAGATCCTGTGACGGGCAGGGTATTTAAAACACCAGTGATGCAGATACTCTGCAAAAACCGACGCAGGAAGATCCTGACTATAAAAGGACGGGGAGAGTACTGGGCAGGTGAAGTCAGCCAGTAACTGACTGAACTATGTAGAGCTATCGCTAAACGCTGTCAATCATCCGCAAGAACTGTTTTGCCCGAAATTATATGTATTCTCATGAAGTGACCTCACTTCATGCTGAAACAGTCTGCAGGCCTCTGTGCAAATACCAGCAGAATCTGGTAAGCCAGAGAACCTGCTCCCGGAGTTTTATGGCTTCGTGAGCAGCATGCACAGACAGTAGATGGCAGAATCCAGATGATAGCAGATGCAGCACAGACGAACTCCCTCCGGCAGGGCCCTGATGAACGCGGGCACTTTGGTGGGTGGCATGGCGGACGTTATGTGGCTGAAACCCTGATGCCGCTGCTGCTTGAGCTGGACCAGGCCTATAATACTGCGAAAGCTGACCCTGAGTTTCATAAAGAGCTGGCTTATTATCTGAAGGATTACGTCGGTCGTCCCAGTCCGTTGTGGTTTGCCCGCCGCATGACTGAAGAGCTGGGTGGCGCAAAAATTTATATGAAGCGTGAAGAGCTGAATCATACAGGCTCGCACAAGCTTAATAACGTTATGGGGCAGATTTTGCTGGCCCGTCGCATGGGGCGTAAGCGTATTGTCGCTGAAACCGGCGCCGGTCAGCATGGGGTGGCAACGGCCACAGTCTGTGCGCTTTTTGGCATGAAATGCGTGATTTACATGGGGGCGACCGATGTTGAGCGTCAGCAGCCTAATGTATTTCGTATGCGTCTGCTCGGCGCTGAGGTGGTGCCAGTTACAGCCGGCGCCGGCACATTGAAAGACGCCATGAATGAAGCGATGCGCGACTGGGTGGCAAATGTAGCGGATACGTATTTTCTCGTTGGTACGGTGGCCGGACCGCATCCCTACCCGGCGATGGTGCGTGATTTTCAGAGTGTTATTGGTGATGAAACCAAAGAGCAGATTATGGCTGCCGAAGGGCGTCTGCCTGATCTGATCGTTGCCGCTATTGGTGGTGGTTCCAACGCGATGGGTATTTTTCATCCGTTCCTTGATGATGCATCTGTGCGGCTGATTGGCGTTGAGGCCGCCGGGCACGGACTCGACAGTGGCAAGACAGCTGCCTCTATTGAGCGTGGGCGTCCTGGCATCCTGCACGGGAACCGTACATATCTGATGCAGGATTTAGATGGTCAGATCACCGAGGCACATTCGATCAGTGCCGGGCTTGACTATCCCGGTGTCGGGCCTGAGCATTCATGGCTGCATGACATTGGTCGTGCTGAATATGTAGGTGCTACCGATCAGGAGGCACTCGACGCGTTTCAGCTCTGTACCCGCACTGAGGGTATTATTCCGGCTCTTGAGTCAGCGCATGCGATTGCCTGTGCGGCCCGAATGGCTCCGACACTCTCTGCAGATACCCTTCTGGTCGTCAATATTTCCGGCCGGGGTGATAAAGACATCTTTACTGTTGCTGATTATCTGGGAGTAAAACTGTGAGCCGTATTGCCGCCCGCTTCGCTTCTCTCGCCACTCAGGGGCGTGGTGCGCTCATTCCTTATCTTGAGGCATTTGACCCTGATTATGATACAGCACTGGCATTGCTTAAGGCGATGCCGGCTGCCGGTGCCGACCTGATTGAGATTGGTGTGCCATTCTCTGACCCTTCTGCTGACGGGCCGGTTATTCAGCAGGCAGCATTGCGGGGCCTTAAAGCAGGTTCAACAATGACCGGCGTGCTGAAAATGGTGGCGCAGTTCAGAGAAGAAGATCAGGACACACCGGTTATCCTGATGGGTTACCTCAATCCGATTGAAACGTACGGCTATGAACGTTTTTGTAAGGATGCGGCTAACGCGGGTGTTGATGGTCTGATTATTGTTGATCTGCCACCTGAAGAAGCTGACGTTATTGAACCCCATACTGATGCTTCCGGTCTTGATATTATTCGTCTGGTTGCACCGACCACGTCAGATGAACGTCTGCGCTATGTGCTCTCTCATGCATCAGGCTTTGTTTATTATGTCAGTATTACGGGCATAACCGGTACGCGTACCGCAAGTGCTGCTGACCTGCGTGAGGTGCTGCCGCGCCTGCGTGCGGCAACAAAACTTCCGGTTGCTATAGGTTTTGGTATTCGCTCGCCAGAGCAGGCCGCAACTGCGGCCAGCATTGCTGACGGAGCAGTTGTTGCATCAGCGCTGCTGGCAACGCTGGCAGATACTCTTGATGCAGAAGGCAGGGCGACAGAGCAGACATTGCCGCGTGTTTTACAGCAGATCAGAGAGCTGGCCGCTGCTGTGCGGGCAGCTGGTAGCGCAGGCTGAGCCGGGTGTCTGTTTCAGAAGAAAACGCAGGTACAAAGACAGCCCGTGTGTGTGTGGCTGGCAGTGGTCCTGCCGGCCTGGCTGCAGCGGAGTATTTGTCTGCGGCGGGGTGTCAGGTTCATATTGTAGAGCAGATGCCAAGCCCGGGGCGTAAGTTGCTTATGGCGGGCCGTGGCGGGTTAAATATCAGCCATTCCGAAGCAAAAGATGTGTTTCTGACGCGCTATGCAGAGGCTGCTCCCTGGCTGGTACCTGCGCTTGCTGCATGGACTACTGAAGATATCACTCAGTGGATGCAGGGGCTGGGTATCAGGAGTTTTACAGGGTCTTCAGGGCGTATTTTCCCTGAGATGATGAAGGCATCCCCTTTATTACGGGCATGGCTTGGCCGCCTGCGTGCGCAGGGTGTGCAGCTGCATACGCTCACACGGTGGGAAGGCTGGGATGCTCAGGGGCAGCCGGTTTTCAGCTCTGCGCGTCCCGGACATTCTTTGTCACCAGAGCTTGCTTCTCCTTTTCAGTTTGATGCTGTTGTGCTGGCTACAGGCGGGGCAAGCTGGCCACGCCTTGGCAGTGATGGTGCGTGGGCACCTGTTCTGGCAGGGCAGGGTGTGTCGGTTGCGCCGCTGGTGCCCTCTAACTGCGGCTTTCAGGTCGCCTGGTCTGAGGTGATTCGTGAGCGTTTTGCGGGCGCGCCGCTTAAGCCTGTTGCCCTGACCTTTGATGGACGTACCGTGCAGGGTGAGATCGTGGTAACCGCGACGGGCCTCGAAGGGGGGGCGCTTTATGCGCTTTCAGCACCGTTGCGTCAGGCCATACAGCGCGATGGCTTTGCTACGCTGATGCTTGATCTCAGGCCCGGGATGAGTGAGGCGGACCTGACTGCCCGCCTTTCAGCCGTGCGCCAGCGTGAGAGTCTTTCCAATCGTTTGCGTAAGGCATTGCGCCTGCCTCCGCTGGCCGGCGCATTACTACGCGAGACTGGTGATGTACCTGCAACATCAAAAGAGCTTGCCGCGCGTCTTAAAGCTGTGCCGGTGCGTCTGGTCGGCACAGAATCACGCGACAGGGCTATTTCGACTGCGGGTGGTGTGATGCATACCGCGTGTGATGAACATTTTATGCTGACAGCCCGTCCCGGTGTTTTTGTCGCAGGTGAAATGCTCGACTGGGAGGCCCCGACAGGCGGCTATCTGTTGCATGCCTGCCTCGCAACAGGGCGTGCAGCTGCAAAAGGTGTGCTGGAGTGGTTGCAGCAACCATGATCCTGACGGTATCTGCTCTTTCATGAGCAATATGATTACAATCGGCGATGTACCCGGCGGTGGTCCGGCACAGATGGATCTGGGGGAGCTGCTTGCGACCCGTCTTCTGGTGCAGGGCAATTCGGGTTCAGGTAAGTCACATCTGCTCAGGCGGTTGCTTGAACAGTCGGCGCGTCTCGTGCAGCAGGCGATTATTGATCCTGAAGGTGATTTCGTAAGCCTGGCGGAGAAATTTGGTCACCTGGTTATTGATGGTGCTGAGTATTCAGAGATGGAGCTGCACGCTGCTGGTGAGCGTATGCGCCTGCATCGTGCTTCTGTCGTCCTGAATCTGGAAGGGCTTGATGCAGACCAGCAGATGAAATGGGCTGCAGCTTTTCTGGGCGGCATGTTCGAGGTGCCGCGTGAATACTGGTACCCTGTGCTTGTTGTGGTTGATGAGGCTCAGCTTTTCGCGCCTGCCGCAGCGGGCGAGGTATCAGATGAGGCGCGCAGAGCTTCGCTCGGGGCGATGACCAACCTGATGTGCCGTGGTCGTAAAAGAGGACTGGCTGGAGTTATCGCGACCCAGCGTCTGGCCAAGCTTGCAAAAAATGTTGCGGCTGAGGCTTCTAATTTTCTGATGGGCCGTACGTTTCTTGATATTGATATGGCCCGTGCTGCTGACCTTCTGGGGATGGAGCGCCGGCAGGCTGAGGCTTTCCGTGACCTTGCACGAGGCACATTTGTTGCGCTGGGCCCGGCTTTGTGTCGTCGCCCTGTTTCTGTCAGAATCGGTGCAGTTGAAACAGAAAGTCGTTCTGCCGGTCCTGTTCTGGCGCCGTTTGAGCCGCCATCAGCACCGGTGCATGACCTGATTCTTGCTCCTCTTACTACGTTTGAGGTGGCTTCCCGGCCTGCGAAAATTGCCGCTGCCCCACCACCTGATCTGCTCTCAAGTCTTGCCGCGCATGGTGAGGCTCAGCAACAGGCTGCGGCCCGCACAGAGCCTGAACAGGAAGAAACGCCTGAGAGCCAGCAGGAGCGGGAAGCCCGTATGATGGCCGTGCTGCGTGAAATGCTTGAGAGTGCAGAGAACACGTTTCGGCCTGCTCCCGTGTTGTATCAGGACTTTCTGGTGCGCTGCCGTATAGCGGGCCTTGGACGCAACGCGCTTGACCTTAAGAGGTTTAACCGTGCACTGGCTACGGCACGGAGCGGTGTAAGCGAGGACATGAGTGTCACGCCTGAATGGCAGGAGGCTCAGTCTCTGGCTCAAGGTTTACCTGAGGATGTTCAGTCCGTGTTTCTGTGTCTTGCACGTGCGGCTATTGCCCGGCAGCCTTGTCCGGCTGATGCAGAAATTGCCAGGGTTTATGGTACGGTGTCACAGGGGCGCGCACGGCGTGTGCTCGAGTGGCTTGAAGACCGCAATATCATTGTGTTGCGCAAAGATGGCGTGGAGCGGAGAATTCTTACAGTGATTGGTCCCGGGTGGGAAACCCTGCCAGGTGAGGCATAATTAACTGTTGAGTGTATGAAAAGTGAGTGCCTGCGGGTATGACGGGTGTCACAGGCAATGTATAGAGGCCCTTATGACGGAAGACCCATATAGCCCGGCTTTGTTGCCGACCGGTTTTGTTGATCTGCTCCCTCCCGAGGCACGGACCGAGGCTGAGGGCGTTGCAGCTCTTGTGCGCGTGTTTGCGTCATATGGTTATGACCATGTGCGCCCGCCTCTGATGGAGTTTGAAGAAACGCTTCTCAGTGGATCAGGTCTCTCCCTGGCGGATCAGAGTTTTCGCGTGATGGACCCTGAGACCCGGCGGATGATGGTGCTGCGCCCTGACATTACACCGCAGATTGCGCGTATGGCTGCGACTCGTCTGCAGCGTCTTCCGCGCCCCCTGCGTCTGTCTTATGCCGGGTCATGCGTTGTTGTGCTGCCATCAGCAGCTGATGAGAGTGGCCGCCAGATCATGCAGGCTGGTATAGAGCTGATCGGCCCTGACAGCCCCCAGGCTGATGCTGAGGTGATCTGCGTTGCAGCTGAAGCCCTTCAGCAGCTCGACATTCCCGGCGTGTCCTTTGACCTGACTATGCCGTCCCTGATTCCCGCATTGCTTGAAGAGGCAGCGGTGCCAGAGGCGGAGCGTCCGGCTCTTATGCGCGCACTTGACCGTAAAGACGCCGCTGCGGTGTCTGCTCTGGGAGGCAGGTTGTCAGAGATCCTGACAGCCCTTCTGCAGGCCGCAGGCCCGGCTGACAGAGTGCTGCCTTTGCTGGCCCGGGTATCTTTGCCTGCGCGCGCGCGCGCTGCGCTGCAGCGTCTGACAGAAGTTGTTGCGGCTATTAAGGCTCAGTCACCTGACCTGCGCCTGACGATTGATCCGGTTGAGTTCAGAGGCTGGAAATACCATACCGGCGTATGTGTTACGGTGTTTGCACAGGGCTGCTCTGAAGAGCTGGGGCGTGGCGGGCGTTATCTGTGTAATGATGACGAGCCGGCCTGTGGCCTGACGTTTCGTCCTGATGTGTTGTTTCGCCTTGTGCCTAATGTGCCGGTGATGCAGCGCGTGTATGTTGCCCCGGGTGCCAGCACAGATGTCGCAGATGCCCTGCGCGGGCGCGGCGTTGCTGCAATTAACAGCCTGTGTGCTCCGGCAGAGGGTGAGGTTGTTTATTATGCTGAGGCCCGGCGCCTTGGGTGTAGTCATATTCTTCTCGATGCGAGCTGCATCGAGCTGGTTTGAGGTTTATTTTTCTTCATCGTTCATGTTTGCCGATGACGATGACAGGCAGGTTTTTTCCAGGAGCAGAGTGTTATGTCTAATGTCACTGTAATCGGGTCGCAGTGGGGCGATGAAGGTAAAGGCAAGATCGTTGACTGGCTGGCCAGCCGCGCTGACGTTGTTGTGCGTTTTCAGGGTGGTCATAACGCAGGGCATACGCTGGTTGTCGGTAACCAGGTTTATAAGCTGTCTCTGCTGCCTTCAGGTGTTGTAAACGGTAAGCTGGGTATCATCGGCAATGGTGTGGTCGTTGACCCGCAGGCCCTGCTGTCTGAGATTGGCCGTATCCAGGAACAGGGGCTGAAGGTTACGCCTGAGACTCTCAAAATCGCTGAAAATGTGCCTTTGATTCTGCCTGTCCATGGTGCGCTGGATCGTGCGCGTGAGGCTGCTCGTGGTGAGCGTAAAATTGGCACAACCGGTCGCGGTATTGGTCCGGCTTATGAAGATAAGGTCGCCCGCCGTGCTATTCGCCTGTGCGATCTCGCCGAACCGGAAACACTGGACTGGAAGCTTGATGAGCTGCTGCTGCACCACAACACTCTTCTCAAAGGGCTGAATGCAGAGACTTTCAGTAAAGAGGAACTTCTGGCGTTTCTGACAGATATTGCTCCGAAGGTGCTGCCTTATATGGCGCCTGTATGGGATATTCTCGATGATGCCCGTCGTTCTGGCAGCCGGATTCTGTTTGAGGGCGCACAGGCTGTGATGCTTGATGTTGACCATGGCACCTACCCGTTTGTGACCAGCTCAAACACTGTAGCGTCTAATGCAGGTACGGGTTCAGGTATGGGGCCTGCTGCTGCTGGTTTTGTTCTGGGTATTGCTAAAGCGTACTGCACGCGTGTGGGTGAAGGGCCTTTCCCTTCAGAGCTGTTTGATGACACTGGCCGTAAGCTTGGCGAGCGTGGTCATGAGTTTGGTACGGTGACGGGGCGTCCGCGTCGTTGTGGCTGGTTTGATGCTGTTCTTGTGCGCCATGCTGTGCGCGTTGGTGGCGTTAACGGTCTTGCCCTGACAAAACTTGATGTGCTTGACGGGCTGGATGAAATTGCCATTTGTACAGGCTATGAGCTTGATGGTCAGCAGATAGATCGTTTCCCTTCAGCTCCAGGTGCACAGGCGCGCGTAAAGCCGGTTTTTGAAAAGATTGAAGGCTGGAAAGAAACGACCCGGGGTGCCCGCAGCTGGGCTGATCTGCCTGCTCAGGCTATTAAATATGTGCGCCGTATAGAAGAGCTGGTCGGGGCGCCGGTTACATTGCTTTCAACCAGCCCTGATCGTGATGATACCATTCTGGTACGTGACCCGTTCGAGGGTTAAAAAGAATTTCTGCAGCAGAGATTTTTGATGACTAAAAAAAGCCGGTGCATTATGTACCGGCTTTTTTATGTATTTATTTATAATTTTTCTTATATTTATTAATAATAAATTTTTTATCTTTATAGTTTTCACGATAGAAACGTTATATAT
>NZ_JOPI01000096.1:0-2743 GCF_002153695.1 Acetobacter sp. DsW_059 | reverse complement strand
ATCGGTAAGCCTGTGAATCACAATCTCTCGCTCAGTTCAATAAATTAACAGGTCCTGAGCCTAAAATACAGATTGGCTTAGAAATGTCAGGTAAAGTTTTAAAAGCATCTCTTATCGGAACTCTGCTGCTACCACTTCTTTCTGGTTGTGCGAGCATTGTAAGCGGTAGTCACCAGACTATTAAAATTTCAACTAATCCAGCCGGCGCAAAATGTTCTGTTTATCGTGACGGCATGGAAATCGGTTCAATTCAGTCCACCCCAGGCACAGTCACTGTGCACCGCAGAAGTGGTGATATTATTGTAGGCTGTATCAAACAAAACTACGATTTCAGCAAAAAAGAAAATGCCTCTGACCTTAATGGCTGGGTTATAGGTAATATCGGGTTTGGCGGGCTTATCGGCCTTGTTGTCGACCTTTCAACAGGCGCAAACCACGCCTACGACCACAAAATGAAAATTACCCTCACGCCTCTGCCAGAAGGCGTCGCACCGCCGACTGGTCTGCCTGATATCTATCCCGGGCCAATAACCCGCGCTACTCAGCCAGAAAATTCTCCTGTAGCAACTCTGCCCGGTGCGTTATTACCTGATCATGTTAATGTTAAGGCTGTTACACCGGATGCTAAAACAAAAATCACACCATAAATAACCTTCATATCCGTTGCTGTCATAGTGCAGCAACGGACAAGGCCTTTTCCTTACACCGCCATATCAGCAGGCGATGCTCAGATTTTACGCCCCGCCTGGCAGCCATGCCATTTGCGCTATATCAAGGACAAATTAAAAACATAGAGTTATGCCTGAGTTTCATCCGTTTTTCATTCATACGGAAAGGCATATATCATGTTCAGCAGGCAGGCTCGGGTCTCCGGTTTCGGAGCAAACCGTAAAATTGCAACAACGGCGCGCGGCTATGATGTTCTGCGTGACCCCGCACTTAACAAGGGCACTGCCTTCACTCAGCATGAGCGCGATGCGCTGGAGCTGAACGGCCTTCTTCCCCCCGTTATCACAACGGAGATAGCGCTGCAGCTTGAACGCGCCTATGCAGCCTATCAGAATGCGCCTGACGACCTGTCAAAGCATATCTATATGTGGCGCCTGCATGATAACAATGTCACCTTATTCTATGCTCTTTTGCAGCACCATATGCTTGAAATGCTGCCTGTTGTCTATGACCCTGTTGTGGGCCAGGCCATTAAAAACTACAGCGAAGTGATGACACGCCCGCGCGGTGTCTTTTTAAGCATTGACGACCCGGACAGCGTTGAACGAAAGCTGGCTGCTTTTGGCGCAGATGCCGACGATATTGACCTGCTTGTTGCCAGCGATGCGGAGGAAATTCTGGGCATTGGTGACTGGGGGTCAAACGGCGTTGACATCTCCATCGGCAAGCTGGCTGTTTATACTGCCGCAGCCGGTGTCGACCCGCACCGTGTTATTCCTGTTATCCTTGATGTTGGCACCGACAACGAAAAACTGCTCAATGACCCGCTATATATTGGCTACAAACATAGTCGTGTGCGGGGCAAACGCTATGATGACTTTATTGATGCATATGTCAGTGCAGTAAAAAAACTCTTTCCTAAAGCCATGCTGCACTGGGAGGATTTCGGGTCAACCAATGCAAGGCGCATTCTCGACCGCTATCGCTCTGCCGTTCCGACTTTTAACGATGATATGCAGGGTACCGGCTCAATTGTTCTGGGAGCTTTGCTAAACGCTGTTGCACGCAGCAAAACACCATGGAGCGAGCAGCGCGTTGTTGTGCTGGGCGCAGGCACTGCCGGTGTCGGCATTGCTGATCAGATACGCGACCAGATGGTAAGACATGGCGTGAGTGCTGAAGAGGCCACACGGCGCATATGGCTGGTTGACCTGCCCGGCCTGCTGACCGAAAGCATGCACGATGACCTGCTCGATTTTCAGCGGCTTTATGCCCGCCCTGATGCTGAAGTCGCCGGCTACACCCGCACAGCCTGCGAAACCCTGCCCGCAGCCGAAAGCCGCTGGCCTGCTATGTCGACCCTGCGCGATAAAGCTGCTGCCCATGATGGTATTATTGACCTGGCAACTGTTGTCAGCAACGTGCACCCGACCATTATGATTGGCACCTCTACCATGCCACATCTGTTCACAGAAGAAATTGTGCGCGACATGGCAGCCCATACCGAAAGGCCCATTATCTTTCCGCTGTCAAACCCGACAGAACTGCATGAGGCAACACCCAGACAGCTGATTGAATGGACGGACGGCAAAGTCTTCGTCGCGACCGGGGCCCCTTTTGACGATGTCTCATATAAAAATGTGACCTATAAAATTGGCCAGGCCAATAATGCAGCCCTCTACCCCGGCCTTGGATTTGGAGCGATTGTGGTACGCGCAAAAGCCGTGTCAGATGACATGATTTTTGCCTCCGCCCAGGCTGTGGCCGGCCAGGCGACCGACACCACCGAAGGGGCTCCTTTACTGCCCCCTAACGATAAACTGCGTGAGACATCAGCCGTTGTCGCCGTTCAGGTTGCCCGTAAAGCCATTGAACAGGGGCTGGCGCAGGTGCAGCCTGAAAATGTAGTTGAAGCTGTGAGAGAATACGCCTGGTGGCCGGTCTACTCACCTGTTGAAGCGATTTAAAAAGTATCATACCCCCTCACAGATATCTGTGAGGGGGATGTCATTTACTTTCTGATACGGTGTAGGTCAGCGATATTGAGGCCTGGGTTAAGCTCGAACGTGAAGGT
>NZ_JOPI01000095.1:0-501 GCF_002153695.1 Acetobacter sp. DsW_059 | reverse complement strand
GTACCAGAACGATAGCACCTCCCGGCATTAGTCGGGTTCGCAATACAGAGCGATACCAGTCCCATGTTACCTCACGTATGACAGGGCTTTCTGCGTCCTGACGGTCTTTAACCGGATCGTCTATGAGGGCAACGTGCGCCCCCTTACCAGTGAGGCCGCCACCAACACCCATGGCGGTATAAACGCCGCCTTTATTGGTGTGCCAGTTGTCACGGGCAGAGCTGTCAGACGCAACACCTACGCCAGGAAACAAAGACGCAAACTCAGGGGATCCGACAATGTTACGCACATCGCGTCCGAAACCTTGTGCGAGAGTGGCGCCGTAGGATGCTGTGATAATCTGCTTTTTAGGATTCCGCCCCATATACCATGCAGGAAAGCGTTTACTGGTCAGCTCTGACTTGCCGTGTCGTGGGGGCATAAACACCATCAGGCGTTTAATCTCACCGCGTTCTACAGCGTCGAGTTTCTCGCAGAGTAACCTGTGATGAGCACCAACCC
>NZ_JOPI01000094.1:0-372 GCF_002153695.1 Acetobacter sp. DsW_059 | reverse complement strand
AGCCTAGGCTCAGGACTTGTCTTATGAAATCCGGGTCGTTGTATGCGACAAAGGCAGTAGTCAGGAGGTGGCCACCTCCTGACTACTGGAGAGAGCGGGTCGAGTCAGGACAGGCCATGATGGGCCGCGAATGAGTATGACCGCCTCTTCTTTTCCTCGGGCCTGAACGGATACCTGGGAGAAAATCCCGGATGACAAGCATAGGACAATGGGAAATGGCACAGACATGCTCAAAGCTGGAGAGTAATGCCGTTGTTGTTGGCATTGACGTTTCCAAGGATCATCTTGATGCCGCTCAATATCCATCTGGTGACCTGATCCAGACTTCCAACGATACGAAAGGCCTCAGAACGCTTCTACGATGGATTGGCA
>NZ_JOPI01000093.1:0-956 GCF_002153695.1 Acetobacter sp. DsW_059 | reverse complement strand
GGTGACCTGATCCAGACTTCCAACGATACGAAAGGCCTCAGAACGCTTCTACGATGGATTGGCAAGCAACGTGCTGTGCATGTTGTCTTCGAGGCGACCGGCCCTTTCCATCGTCAACTGGAGAGTTATCTGGCCAGGGCCGGCATCCCATTCTCACGGATCAATCCGCGGCACGCAAGAAAGTTTGCTGAAGCAACGGGAAAGCTTGCAAAAACGGATCGGGTAGATGCCATGATGCTGGCCAGGATGGGGGCACTTCTTGAACCCAGGACGTCTACGATCTGCAACGAGCTGCAGTCTGCGCTCCAGGAGCTGGCAGCTGGGCGACGAAATCTGACCCGTGACAGGACTGCCCTGCTCAATCGCCAGCAAAACCTGCAGCTCAGTCTCCTAAAACGTCTGACACGCTATAGACTTCGTCAGATAGAGGCTCAGATCGCAACCATCGATCAGGCAATCAGCCAACTGATCTCGACAGACGAGAGCCTCTCTCGAAAACGCACCATTCTGGTCAGCATTCCAGGTATTGGAGAGGCCACGGCTGCGATGCTGATCGCTGATATTCCCGAGCTGGGAACACTGGAAAATGGACAGGTTGCTGCGCTCGCAGGTCTGGCTCCTGTCACCAGGCAGTCAGGAAAGTGGCAGGGTAAAAGCTTTATTCGGGGTGGTCGGATTCATGTCAGAAACGCTCTGTACATGCCTGCTCTGGTTGCCATGCGGCATAACCCTGACCTTCGAAGCATCTATCTTAGTCTGACGAATAAGGGAAAGCACGCAAAAGTGGCTCTGACCGCTCTCATGCGGCGTCTCGTCATTCTGGCGAATGTCCTGTTACGCAATAACAGGTTATGGGAAGCACGCCACACTTGACTAAGACGGATACTCATTCTTTGAGATAGAAGATGAAGCTTGCAGCGATATGGATTGCGGACATGAAGGTATGAGCGCAGCGG
>NZ_JOPI01000092.1:0-269 GCF_002153695.1 Acetobacter sp. DsW_059 | reverse complement strand
ATTTCTGAGGCATCGCCTCCTTCCACGACCAGCGCTATGCTGTTGGCCGGCAGTCCGTTGCTATCTGTAGTATCAGTGTCGTTTTCATAACCCTGAACATTTGTTACTCCGGACAGGCTAAGAATCCCCCCGGTAATTCCGTCCATAATCACAACGCTGGAGAGCATAGTGCTGGCCGCCTGTTGTAGCCGGAGAGAGGCGTCACTCTGAGCATCAGACCCTGTGGCGGCAGCGGTTTTGTTCGTAACAGAAGTCCATCCACTGGTTGG
>NZ_JOPI01000091.1:0-588 GCF_002153695.1 Acetobacter sp. DsW_059 | reverse complement strand
GCTCTGTATTGCGAACCCGACTAATGCCGGGAGGTGCTATCGTTCTGGTACTTACACGGTGGCATCCTGACGATCTGGCGGGGCGGCTGCTTGATGAAATGGCAAACGGAACCGGTGAGAACTGGGAGGTTCTTTCTCTCCCTGCTATTTGCGAAACTGAACCAGACCGACTTGGGCGCAAAGCTGGCGATGCACTCTGGCCTGATCTTTTCCCGCTCAGAGAGCTGCGACAGATTGAAAAATCTGTTGGCCCTCGTGAATGGGCAGCTCTGTATCAGCAGAAACCTGCTCCATCTAAAGGTGCATTATTTGATACGTCTGTCATCAACATTGTCGATGCGGCGCCAACTGGCGGAACAATTGTCCGGCGATGGGATCTGGCCGCAACCAAACAAGTCGGAACACGCGATCCGGACTGGACTGCAGGTGTCAAAACGTTACGCACGTCAGACGGCAGGATTTATATCCTTGATATCGTTCGCCTTCGTGGTGGTCCTCTCGATGTTGAAAAATCAATTATGGGGACGGCATCACAGGACGGCCCTCAGATTGAAATTATCCTTCCACAGGACCCGGGGCAGGCAGGAA
>NZ_JOPI01000090.1:0-2897 GCF_002153695.1 Acetobacter sp. DsW_059 | reverse complement strand
TCAGGAGCCGGGGCTGCCGCAACAGGAGCAGCTACCTCAGGAGCCGGGGCTGCCGCAACAGGAGGAGCAGCCACCTCAGGAGCCGGGGCCACTTCGGTCGAAGGCTGATGAATATGCCAGCGGACGCCACACGCTGAACACCTCAGTGTCTGACGCTTGACAAGAAGCTCTTCAGGTACCCGATACGCAATTCCACAGGAAGGGCAGACAATTCTCATCAGCACGCTCTGGAACACCCCATCACAATAACATCAGACCAAAAAATAACCATTCAAACTCCAAAGAGGAGCCCGCAGCGCACCATACCCTGTTTTCATAAAAAGATCATACCCTCTTCCTTTATAAAATAAATAAAGGCTACAAGGTACTATTGTGAATTAATTCTCTTTCCTCAGAAAACCTGCCCGGCATGACAGAAGATAACCTGAAAAACTGACAAACAACGTCTCAGCCATTGTCTTCTCGGTTTAATACGCCATAACTTAAAATCCGATGGCATAATTTTCTGTCCCTTTAACTTTACGGAGCCTGCTGCTCCCGGGCGTATTTTCTGTTATGCTGGCTGCCCATTCATTATAATGAATAGCTATTACGAACGGTGCACATGATCTGTCTGCAGAATGTTTACTGGCAACGAGAACGCAGACGCGGGCACTCTGTTCTGCATGATATTACATTTACGATCAGACAAGGCGGGTTTCGATGGCTGCTTGGCCCCTCTGGCGCAGGAAAAAGCAGCCTGCTTGCGCTGCTCAACCTCGAGAGCCTGCCTCTGACAGGGCAGATGAATATACTGGGTAAGTCTGTCAGCAACACAACACCACGCTCTGCTCTGGTCCGGCTGCGCCACAGAATCGGCATGGTACATCAGGATTATAACCTCATCCATGACCTCTCTGTTTTTGACAATGTTGCCCTCCCTCTCCGCCTGCAAAAACGCCCCGAAGATGAAATCAGTGAGGAAGTAAAGGCCATTCTCAGCTGGGTCGGACTTGGCGCGCATACAGGCATGCCATCTGCCAGCCTTTCAGGTGGAGAGCAGCAGCGCACAGCGCTCGCCCGGGCCATCGTGCATCGCCCTGAAATCATACTGGCTGACGAACCGACAAATGCTCTCGAAGAATCTCAGGCCTACAGACTTCTTGACCTGTTTGATGAGCTGAATACCATGGGTACGACTGTCATTGTCGCCACGCATAATGAAGCTCTGGTCAGACGTATGCCACGCCCTTCCCTTTACCTGGAAAATGGTCATCTGACCTGTGAAGGCGGAGAATAATGCTCTCTTTTCTTCTGCCCGGCCGTCATGATGGTCTTTCCCTTTCAAAAGCTTTACCAGACCGCACATTATTCTTCCTGGTAACTATGATCAGCTTTCTCGCCGCTCTGACCCTCACTGGCGCAAATGGAGCACGGAGCCTCTCGGAGCGCTGGCAAAATGGTGCAGCTCAGCTGCTGACCATTCAGGTTCCCGAGCCAGATCAGTCCGTAAATAATAAACTCTCCACTTCGCGTGCGGATACTGTTGTCGCAGCTTTATCAAAAGCTTTACCTGGCAGCATTGTTCACCGGCTGACACAGGCCGAGCTCAACCACCTGCTGACCCCATGGCTGGGAGACATCAAAGATAATGCCCTGCCCCTGCCCGGCGTCATTGAAGTGAGACTTCCCGATGGCAGCAGCCCTCCGGACGACCTGAGTAAAACTCTGAATGACCTCGTTGCAGGAACCTCGGTCGAACGCAACACAGAATGGAGTGAAAGACTTAAAATACTGGCCGAGAACCTGCTAACATGCGCCACTCTGGCTCTTGTCGCTGTTACAGGGGTTGCCACCATGATTATTGCCCTGACAACACGAACCGGGCTTTCAAGCCGGCGTAACATTATCCGGATCTTACATAGCCTCGGGGCAACAGATAATTATATTGCAGGCCGTTTTGCGAGCAGAACCGGCCTGCTCGCACTTGCTGGCGGTATTTCCGGCACGCTGCTCTCCCTTATACCTCTCACCATTCTTTTTCGTATGGCAGCACCTTTCACGGCACCTTCTGCCACAATCACCGACCTGCCCGAGTGGTATGAGCTCACGGCAATGTTTCCTTCAGACCTGCTGACTGCTCTCGCGGCTCTACCATTCGTTGCTGCGCTTATTGGCTGGTTCACAACACAGACCATTGTTCGCCTCTGGCTGCTGCGTATGCCATGACGCAGGCTTATGGTAACCAGCACTCTCGCCGGACGTCACTTCTGAAAAGATTTTTTTTGCTCCTCGCCTTACCTCTCCTCGGTCTGATTATTCTGTTTGGCTGGTTTTTTGTTACGGCGTTAACTCCGCCTCCGCAGGCATATCTCCTGCCACATACCGACGGCATTGTTGCCCTGACAGGAGGGCAGAAGCGCATAGAAACCTCTCTGAAACTACTATTGCAGAATCGGGGAGATAAACTTCTGATCTCAGGGGTAAGCTATCAGACTGCGGATAAAGACCTTCTGCCCCCCCTGCCTGACACAATAAAAACACGTATCACTCTGGGTTATCAGGCACGTTCAACTATTGGTAATGCAACAGAAACAGCTACATGGGTCGCTGATAACCATATTCACAGCCTGATTATCGTCACAGCCGGGTATCATATGCGGCGTGCCATACTTGAACTGGAGCGCACTTTACCCGGCGTGACTCTTTATGCTTATCCGGTTACACCTCCGGCACTCACGCACCCCCTCACACTGACGACATTGCGCCTGCTTCTGACCGAATATTTCAAATGGATTGGTGCTCTGGCCGGTATAACGCAGAACCCCTCAAAAACAGTCATGACAGCACTGAGACACTAGGCTCAGGACTCATTCTTTGAGATAGAAGATGAAGCTTGCAGCGATATGGATTGCGGA
>NZ_JOPI01000089.1:0-732 GCF_002153695.1 Acetobacter sp. DsW_059 | reverse complement strand
GGGGGTATAAGAAATATGCAATTGTCTCGGACAGTTCAGGGAATTTCTGGGTCAGCACAGCTGACAGTAACCTGACTACTCCTGGAGCTGACGGCGCGTCCTGGCAGAGCCTGTTCAATGGATACGCTACCGAGTCCTGGGCTAGTGACGCGTTCGTTGGAAAAGCAGAAGGCGATCAAGATTACTCACCACTACAAGCAGGCGTGAATAAAACATCTGGTGAAATCTGGCTTTCATATACAAACAGCTCGGGAACTGTGGAGTATGTATTCGCTCAGATCGCAGGTGATTATGCACTACAAACTGCGTTGACCGCTGAAGTAACCAGAGCCACAACAGTTGAAAGTAATCTCCAGTCATCAAAAGTAAACCGCGCTGGCGATACAATGACTGGCGCTCTGTACAATTCTGGCGGGTATAACGTAAATTATAGTCAAGCTGGTACAGATACTAATGGTGTCTGGTATAATGGATTTACTACACGGCCCTCTCTGACATCGGCTGCATTTTCCACTTTTGTTCATAGAACGAGAACGGGGAAATATGACTATCTGTCATTGCAGCTAACTAATTCTGATGGAGGCTGGCAGCAGTTAGAATTTAGGCCGGACGGCAGACTTTACACAACTGGTGGAAATACATTCGCTTTAACATCTGAACTTCCTGCGTCAGGAACCACTACACACGGTTCATATGTTACAGTTGGTAATATCAGAACCCTGTATTTTATGT
>NZ_JOPI01000088.1:0-257 GCF_002153695.1 Acetobacter sp. DsW_059 | reverse complement strand
TCAGGAACCACTACACACGGTTCATATGTTACAGTTGGTAATATCAGAACCCTGTATTTTATGTTGGAAAACATACAATCAGGAACGACATACGAGTTCGATCTGCCATTCTCAGGAACACCTCACTCTATAGTCGTGGCTCCTATAGCCGGTGCAGCATCAGGCTCTGACCCGGCAACAGGTGCATGGTCAGCTTCAGGTTTTGTATTCTGGAATGCTGGCAACCTGAACGGTTCATACTCATTTATTGCGACAGG